>JAEUIE010000025.1 GCA_016795155.1 Planctomycetia bacterium
CCGTTTTCCCATGGGCTTCCCGGCTCGATAAACAGCGTCTTTACACCCACTTCGTTCAGCCAGTGCCGTACTCGCTTGCCTGTGAACTCCGGGCCATTGTCACTGCGGAGATGTTCCGGCACGCCTCGCGTTACAAATAGCGATGCTAAACGCTCTAGGCAGTGTTGATTCATGCTGTTGAATCCGGGCAACTTGGGGAATCATTTGAGCCAGATGGTGATGGCAGCGAAGAGAATCATGCCGAGAAAGTTTCGAGCCGTCTTTTCGTATCGGGTCGCCACTCGTCGGCATTGTTTCAGTTGACTGACACAGCGTTCCACCAAGTTTCTTTCCCGATAAGTATGTCGATCATAGTCCCGTGGCGTCTTGCGGTTGGATCGTGGTGGGATGATCGCGTGTGCTCCACCAGATTCGATCTTCTCCACCAGCGCGTTGCTGTCGTACCCTTTGTCAGCGATGACTTCTTCCACCGGATGGTCGCTCAACAGTTGTTCGGCATGGCTGATATCCGCATCCTGCCCCGGACTGAGACAGATCGTCATGGGTTGGCCCAACCCCTCTACCGACAAGTGGATTTTCGTGCCAAATCCGCCGCGAGATCGTCCCAACGCCTGGTCGTCCTCACCACCATTCATGCCGGCTGCATGCTGGTGAGCCCGAATGATCGTGCTGTCGAGCATCAAGCGTTCCAAGTCGGGATCCTGAACCACTTCCAGGATACGCTGCCAGACCTTCTTCTTGCACCACTCGTTGTAACGGTGGTAGGTCGTGTCCCATTTACCAAATCGCTCCGGAAGATCACGCCAGGGAATACCGGTCTTGGCTACATACCACACCGCGTTCATAAAGAGGCGGTTGTCGCGAGCCACCCCGCCATGTCCACCACGACGACCGGGAAGCAAACCTTCCAAACGGGCCCACTGCTCATCTGTCAACTCATGACGATGCATCGGCTTACTCCTTGCCTAATCTCGCACCATCATTTACCATCTTGGCTAGATTCAATCAACACGGCCTAATGATTTTGTGGAGAAAAATAGGTTTTTGTTCAATGGGATTTCGAATTCCGATGCTTGGAATGCCTCACAAGAGTTGCTTGACCGCATTTCAGAATAGTTTGTTACCTGCAATTACTGCTTGAAATTGTTGCCATTTTAGTGCTGTTCCGAATTCGGGAACAAATTTCTCACTCAAGGAAGTGATACGCGCCAGACTCCCATGCCAAGGTATGGAGTACCCCTTTCTTGGGTTTGGATTGCCGATAGATTAGCAGCATGAGGATAGCCGAGATCTTTTATTCGGTGCAGGGAGAAGGCATGCTGACGGGCATGCCTTCCGTTTTCGTACGCACCAGCGGCTGCAATCTGCGCTGCAGCTTCTGCGATACGCCTTACACCTCTTGGAAGCCTGAAGGCGATACGCTTTCTCTGGAACAGGTGGTGGAGAAGGTACTGAGTTACACGTGTCGGCACGTCGTAATCACCGGTGGCGAACCATTTATTGCGCCCGATCTGGAATCGCTTTGTCTAGCTGTGAGCCAGGCTGGCAAACACATCACGCTGGAAACTGCAGCCACGGTTTACAAACCTGTCAAAGCAGATTTGCTCAGCCTCAGTCCCAAGCTGAGCAATTCAAGTCCTGAAGCAGAAACAGGATGGGCAGAGCGCCATGAACGAGACCGAATGAACCTTCCCGTCATAAGGCAGTTTGTGGAAGAGTACCCCGTCCAGTTCAAGTGGGTGATTGATCAGCCGACGGATATTGATGAAGTTCGATCTATCATGGCTCAATTGCCTGCGGTTGATTCCGACAGGGTATTTCTGATGCCTCAGGCGATCACGCAGGAAGACTTTGTAGAAAAAGGCCGGTGGATTGCTGAACTGTGCAAACAGTATGGCTACCGTTTCGGTTCACGGCTGCATATCGAATTGTGGGGACATACGCGAGGGACGTAGAGGGACACGGTTAGCGTGCGTACACGCAGAGGCCATCCGGTAATTAAGTTGATCTAAACAGCCTGATCTCAAGAGGTTACGTTGTAGTTTGCGAACAGCAACACAACACATCAGGAGATCAGGCTTTGCGTGGTGCCAAGGAAGGCACGTCATTAGCCACGTTAATAGCGGAAGCGATCCCCGTATGCCAGGAAGCTGAACGACGTTGTCCGCGTCGAGGTGCAGGACGTAAGCCGGTCAGTCCCGATTGGGTCGTTGCCTTGCTGATTATGGTAGCGGTTCTGAAGCGAAAGAAGTCAAAATCAGCTCAATATCGGTTCATTCACCATCATCGTGCTGCTTTGTCGAAGGCTTTGGGAGGAGCACCCTTGCCCAGGCGAAGCACCTATTTTGAGCGGTATCGCCGAGCAGCGGGTTTGATGGAGATGGCCATCCGCATTCAAGGGGAATGGGCCGTGCGTGACGGGCTCGCTCAGCCTCAACGAGTGGCCATCGACAAGAGTGTGATTGCCGCGCGTGGACGTCGCTGGCATCACCAGTATCTGGCCGAGCGAGGCGGCTATCCACGCGGGGCTGATCGGGAGAGCACTTGGACACGCACTCCGCACGACGGTTGGATTCAGGGATATGCCTTCGAAGTGGTGGTAACTGCCCAGCCTAACGGTGTTGTTTGGCCGCTGCTGGCGTCTGCCCATCGAGCGTGCGACCGGGAAGCTCGTACATCCCTGGCTAAACTCCGGGCACTGCCGTCTGCCACACAGCATGTGATGGCGGACAGTGCCTACGACACCAACGATTGCACCGATGCGGTCGAGGGATCGCCTCGTCGACCGGGTCGTCGATTCGTGTGCCCTATTTACCACCGTGGCTGCCGCTCGAAGAAAGCTGTGCCGACGCCTCGCCGAGGCAAACGGCTTCGCTGGGTCAAGCGACGGCAGGAACGGGATAGCTATGTGAAGAGCCTTCAGGGTAAGCGACTGTTAACGCTTCGGAGCATCAGTGTCGAGCCTTTCAATGCACGTCTGAAAGCGCTCTTCGAACTCGAAGACACCGTCTGGCATCGTGGACTGGGCAACAACCAAACACAACTACTCGCTGCCATCGCCAACTATCAACTTCTGCTGCGACATAACCACCGCTGCGGAAACAACAACGGGCAAATACAATGGATCCTCGATGCACTCTGAATTACCGGACGGCCTCTGGCCGTACTCGGCCTAACCATGTTTGTGTGGTATGATGTAGTCGCTAGACTGCATGGTTAGCGTGCGTACACGCAAACGATGGCACCCAAGCTAACGGTTCTTATTATCTACTGTACCCCATACAAGATTAACGAATACAAAGCCAAAAAATGGCATCGCAGCTGACATCAATAAAATCATCAACCATGACATTTCGTTTGCTTTGAAATATACTTTTATAAAGCTTAATCCCGCGACCTGAATGAGAAAAAGAGCCAAGAAGAATTTCGCATACCCATTAATGATTTGAGTACCAATTTTATTCATCAACACTCCTTCTCGGTACCAGACAAGCCTGTCATGGGAACATTCAACTATGAAAACCACTGATTGATGAGGGGAAGAACGCTCCGGTGTGCAACTGGATACTTACAACTCCCCCAGTACCCCATTACTATCCCCAAACCGTTTCTGCTGAATCCCCAGCCTTTGCAGCATGGCGACGTAGAGATTAGTGATCGGCGTATTGAAGGCGTACTTCACATGTCGGCCCGGGTTCAGGCTGCCGCCAGCTTTACCGAAGAGGAGAATGGGAAGCTGGTCGTGGTTATGGCGGTTGCCATCGCCGATGCCTGAGCCGTAAAGGAGCATCATGTTATCGAGCAGGGTGCCGTTGCCTTCCTTGACCGACTTCAGCTTGCCGATGAGGTAGGCCAGATGTTCCAGATGGAACTGGTTGATCTTGGCGATCTTCTCGTGCTTGGCCTTGTCGCCGCCGTGATGCGACAGGTCGTGGTGCCCTTCGGGCACGCCAATGAACTTGTAGCTGCGGTTGCTGCCTTCGTTGGCAAAAACAAAAGTGCTGAAGCGGGTGATGTCAGCCTGGAAGGCGAGAACCTGCAGATCAGCCAGGGCCTTCATGTGGTCGCTGTATTCCTTGGGAATGCCGGTAGGCTTTTCCGTGGGCACTTTGATCTTGGCGTTTTCCTGCTTGTTGCGGTTGAGTCGGCTTTCCATCTCGCGGATGGAAGTGAGGTACTCATCGAGCTTGCGTTTATCAGAGCCGCCCAGTTGTTTTTCCAGCGAATGTGCGTCGTGGAGAACGGCGTCGAGCACGCTGCGGCGTTCATCGTGATTCTTGGGTGTACCGTACAGTCTTTCGAAAAGCTGCTTGGGGTCAACTTCCTTGGGCATCGGCGTTTGTTCAGAACGCCAGGAAAGGTTGTTGGAGTAGGCACAGGAGTAACCTGAATCACAGTTGCCAGCGTTCATGCCCTTGTCGCAGCCAATTTCCAGCGAAGGCAGCTTGGTGTGATGGCCGAGTTGGGAAGCAGCTACCTGATCTACCGACATGCCGATGCGGATATCAGCGCCAGCGGTTTTCTTGGGTTGGCTGCCTGTAAGAAATGCCGACATGGCACGGGCATGGTCGCCGGGGCCATCGCCGTTGGCACGGGCCTTGTCGCAAGTCAGGCCGCTGAGCACGCTGAAGTCATTCTTGAATTCAGCGAGCTTGGCGAGCGAGGGAGTGAGTTCATAATTGGCACCTTCACTATGTGGTGTCCAATCTTCCATATGGATGCCATTGGGTACATAGACGAATGCCATCCGCAGCGGAGCCTTGACGGTTTCAGCGGCAGAAGCCATCACCCCGCCGGGCAACATGCCTTCCAGGAAAGGCAGGGCAATAGACGCGGTTACACCCTTGAGCATCGTTCGGCGGGAAATCGGCTCTCTCATATTCCACTCCGGATGTTACGGCGTTTCTGGAACGGTTCACTCTTGACGATCTCTTGAATCAGGGCACTGAGCGTATCGCCCCGCTTTTGGGCCGCTTGTGCTATCTCGGCAAGATGCGGTCGATCACTCGACACGATTCCACGCCCTATAGCAAAGGTTACCATCTTTTCAGTCAGACAACGACGAAAATCTTCATCACGCTGCTTCAAAAGGACCACCAATTCCTGGGGCGACTTGAACGATTGCCCGCTCGGCAAGGTGCCAGCCGGGTCTACCGGATCGCTGCCATCCTTGGTGCGCCAGGTGCCGACGGCATCGAAATTCTCGAAGCCAAAGCCAATAGGATCCATGCGTTGATGGCAGGTAGCACAGTTGGGGTTCACCCTATGCTGTTCCATGCGCTGACGCAGAGTGCCTTTGAGTTCCTCTGTTTCTTTTAGTTCAGGAACATCAGGCGGTGGCGGCGGAGGTGGGGTGCCGAGGATCGTTTCCAGTACCCACTTCCCTCGCTTCACCGGCGACGTACGTGTCGGGTTCGAGGTCATAGTCAGGATGCTGGCATGCGTCAAGATGCCTCGACGGGGAGTCTCCTTCAAACTGACTTTTCGGAAATCGAGACCTTTGACCTCTTTCAGACCGTAATGCTTCGCCAGCCGTTCGTTCACGAACGTGAAGTCTGCATCAAGGAAGGTGGTGATGGGTAAATCCCTTACCAGCAGTTCCTGGAAGAAGAGTTCGGTTTCCTTCTGCATGGCCTGGCGGAGCGGTTCATCGAACGTGGGGAATCGCTTGGGATCGGGTGTGGCCTGCTGCAGGTTGCGCAGTTGCAGCCATTGCCCGGCAAAGTTCTCAACCAGAGCAAGGGCTTTGGGGTCGCGGAGCATCCGGCGGGCCTGAAGCTGAAGAACTTCAGGGTCTTTGAGCTTGCCTTGTTTGGCCAGGTTGAAGAGCGTTTCATCAGGCATACTGCTCCAGATGAAATACGACAACCTGCTGGCCAATTCGTAATCGTTCAGGCTCCGTACAGATGCGGTGCTGTCGTCCTTCTCGACACGGAAGAGGAAGTGAGGCGAGATCAGGATGGCCTGCAACGGAAGTTTGTGTGCTTCTTCAAAATTAGCGCCGCGCTGGCTGGCTTGGTCAAACAGTTTCATCAATCGATCAGTTTCGCTAGTGGATACAGGCCGCCTGAAGGCACGTTCAGCGAGTTGATGTAGATTGCGGCGGGCTGCTTCACGTGCAGACACTTTTTCGGCTGGAATGGTTCTCAATACAGGATGCAGCACCGCCACCGGCGTTGCATCCGTCGGCCCTTCTATCATCATGCCGACAATGATGAGGTTGCGATCACGCTGCTTTTCATCCTTGAGCGTGGGATCATAGAAATCATTGGTGAATGCAAGTGAAACCTTGTGCTGGCCTTCTTTTACCTGCACTTCAACTTCATAAGTCTTGCGGGGATCTTTGTCGGCTTCCACCGCTGAAATGTTAAATGTTTTGACGACTTTGTTATCGAGTTTCAGATCGAGTTTAGGCGGTTCGTTGCCCGCCTGTTGTCCGAAGGCACGCACACGTAGAGTATACTTGCCCGTCTTGGGAAATGGAAACTCGACATGCACTTCGGCATTGGTGTTCAATGCACGAAACTGATTGTTCTTGCTGAATGCTGAACCCACATTGCGAGGCTGCAACTCGCGGCCTTGAAAGCGTCGCTGCGTGCCAGACACCGGCTTGGCCACAGGTTTCATCGCCTGATCGGCAACCCGTTCTGCCGCGTTCAAATACTTTTCCAGCAATAGTGGCGGCAATGTCAGCACATCGCCAATGTTGTCGAACCCGTAGCCGACATCATCAGCAGGGAAATCATCAGCAGGTTTGAAATCGACTCCGAGCAAATCACGAATCGTGTTGTTGTACTCGTTGCGATTGAGCCGCCGCATGGTCACGCGGCCAGGGTCGCGTTTGCCTTGCAATTCTGAGCGTACCAGGGCAGCTTCCAGCCAGGCTGTCAGTTTGTCCCGCTCAGGCATGGAGGGCTGGGGCTTGTTCGCCGGGGGCATATCGCCATGCTTGACATTCTGAACCAGGGCGTGAAGCAACTCCGTCTTGGTGTTGAATGCTTCGGCATTTGGAAACGCTTCAAGATTGAGATCGCCCTTGGGCTTCTTTCCACCATGACAACTGATGCAATACTGCTTGAAGAGTGGAACAATCTGCGCTTGGTACTCATCAGCTTGCCCGGAAAACGGTTCGAGGGCAGAACCTGTCTGCAGGCATACAGCCATGCAAATACAGGCAACAAAACAAGCTATGGTGATGATCACCACACAACGCATGTATACCTCATGGAATGCTAAATGAACGGCGGGAAACAGGCAGATAATTTATCTTACCCCGTTAAAGCTGCGGAGTCGAGACGAAGGTGGATAGCAATTGATGAAAAGCTGTTAATCCAATCGCATTAACTTGAAATAGCAACATGCTTATCTGTCTGTTTGCCCGTCGCAATAGGAGCTGGTTTAGCTGGGACGGAGATTGGATCAGCTAAAGGAATAAACTGGAATATATGATGTTGACCGAGTTTGACTATGACGTTTGCTGGTATCAATGTATCCTTCGCGGTTTGTAGCCAGACTGTCAGATTCTTCAATTTGTTGTCGAGCAATTTCTGGTAGAACTCTTTGGAAGTCAGCCCGTGAGGCAGCGTGACATCCTGATTGAGAATCTGCGATGGTGGATCAGCCAGCAGCTTGGTGATAACCATTTGCTGCAGTTTGCTGGCAGGGTGGCCCAGCAGCTTTTCACCTGCCGGGTTCACATAGTGTATTTTCAGTTCCAGATCGGTGGCTATCAGGGCAATAGGCATATCTTTCAGCAATGCACCCATCGCCAGGTCGCGCGTTCGCAATCCCTGGAAATTCTTGAGGTGTATGTGATAGGTGGAAGAAAGCATCCGGCCTTCATCCTGATCAGGGCAGGGAGGCGGGCTTAGGTTCGCAGGAGGATTGAGTGGATGCGATAAAGAGGCCAAGGCTGTCGTGACATCATGCATAGTCTGCTTCAACTGGCTGCGTCTCTCAGCTAATCGTCTGCACAGTTCAATTACGAGGGCAGTCATCGACCACGGAGGTGGCTTGGCGCCTCGCCAGGGTTGAACCAGGGCTTCTTCGGTTTCGATGTTTTCTTCGAGAGATTCATTAATCTGATCAATGGCTTCCTGATGCCGACGTGGGCCAATGGTGGCAACATACGTTACTATGAGTGATATCAACGCAGCACTGAGGGCTGCAAAGACCAACCCCCACGACATGCCTACCAGCCAGGTGGCAAGCAAAACCATGAACGTAGGCAGCAGGGCGGCTACCATTAATAATGTGCGTTTCGCTTGGCTCATAACTCTAGCAAAATGTGGTTGCGTTTTTCACGCAGGGTCTATCTATTAAGGCGATGCAGAAACCTAGCTTACGAAAGAGTTCTCGTCCAATACAGGAAAATATTCTCATGATTCTCCAAAATGTTGTGGGGCGAGTTCATTGAAAATGCTTCTTGACAGTTTTGTAATGTGATATTCTCGTTCTGCTTCACCATTTGAAAGTTGATAACCATGCGACACATTCTTCTGCTTTTCATTCTGCCTTTAGTAACCATAACCAGTTACGGCAGTCTGCAGGACAAGCAAGCGGACAATTTTCGCCGCCTACCTCCAGCTGGCATCAAGATCAGCGATGCTGATCGAGCGGAGCTCACCAAGGATGTTGCTGCATTGGAGCAGGAGATCAAGGATGCACGTAAGGAACTGCAGGGCCAGCCTCGCCTGCTTGATCTCTTTCCCGATGTGATGATCTTCCACAAAGCGGTTGACTGGGCACTCAAGTACGATGAGTTCTACGAAGCCCGCGAAGTGAATGCTGCTCGTGAACTTTTGAAGGCTGGCCGTGAGCGGCTGGCCCAGATCAAGTCAAGAAAGCCTGAGTATATCAGTGAATGCGGCCTGGTGGTACGAGGCTACCTCTCCAAGATCGATAGCTCCGTACAACCCTATGGTCTGGCGATACCTGAATCGTACACACCCAAGACCTTGAGCAAGTATCGCCTCGATGTCTGGCTGCATGGCAGAGGTGAAAAGCTCACCGAGTTGGCGTTTATCGATCAGCGTTCCAGGCAACCTGGCGAGTTCACTCCACAAGATGCCTTCGTGCTGCATCCCTATGGCCGATATTGCAACGCGTTCAAGTTTGCCGGCGAAGTGGATGTGTTCGAAGCACTTGAACACTGCAAGAAACATTATCGCATCGATGAGAAGCGGCTGGTGGTGCGTGGCTTCAGCATGGGTGGAGCGGGCTGCTGGCATCTGGCAGTGCATCATCCCGATAAGTGGTGTACAGCTGCCCCGGGAGCAGGTTTTGCAGAGACAGCAGAGTTTGCAAACATCGCCAACGATCCTGTACCGCCAACCTGGTGGGAAAAGAAACTCTGGAACTGGTACGATGCGACGAGCTATGCGGAGAACCTGAAGAACCTGCCCACGGTGGCGTACAGTGGCGAGATCGACAAGCAGAAGCAGGCCGCCGACGTGATGGCCCGCGAGATGAAGAAGTTTGGTATGACGTTACGGCACATCATCGGCCCCAAGACGGGACATAGTTATCATCCCGAGGCGAAGCGGGAGGTGAATCGAAGTATTGCAAGAGCGATTGAATTTGAACGGCTCAAAGGTCTCGATGATGGTATCGAGTCGATTTTCACAACATGGACTTTACGATATGCATCATGTGGAGCATTAATGATCGATCAATTAGATGAGCACTGGAAACGAGCACGTATTGAATTTGAGAGACGAGGTGGTGTTGGCGGCCAAGGACTGAATGCGTCAACAGGCTTTAAGACCACGAATGTATCGGCGTTCAGCATTAAAACTCAGTTTGGGGGGATGTTCTCCGATGAACTGGGGATTGATGAAGACACAGTTGTTTTGCCAAAAACACAATCAGATGGCGCACTAATCGCCCACTTCCGCAAGGACAACGGCAAATGGAAACTTGTCGATACCCTCGATGACGGCAAACTCCGCAAGAAACCCGGCCTCCAAGGTCCCATTGATGATGCCTTCATGGACAGCTTCCTCATCGTGAAACCCAGCGATAAGTCGCCCTATGCCAAAGTGAACGAGTGGGTCGATGCAGAGATGAACCGGGCGATTGATCAATGGCGAAAACATTTCCGCGGCATTCCTCGCGTAAAGATGGACAAGGAAGTAACCGAAGCGGACATCAATAATCACAACCTCATTCTTTGGGGCCTGCCTGACAGCAATAGTGTGCTGAAGAAGATCGTAGGTAAACTGCCCATCCGCTGGGTTGATGGTAAACTGCATGCGGATGATAATTCTTACGATGCCGACACACATGCACCGATCCTGATCTACCCCAATCCACTCAACCCATCGAAGTACATTGTCCTCAACAGTGGCCACACTTTCCGCGAGGAAAGCAACCGCAGCAATGCAAGACAAACACCCAAACTCCCCGACTGGGCCATCGTTGATATCACCACGCCGCCAAACAGTTACCATCCAGGTAAGGTTGTGGATGCAGGATTCTTCGGCGAACAATGGGAATGGAAGAAACAAGAATCTCGCTAATCATGCTGGCAGTTCAGGCTGTTCCATGCGTACGATTTTGTACTGCTGTCCCTGTCGGATAATGGTGTCGCACCAGTTCTTTTCTTCAAAACGGTAATGAATCTGAATGGCTCGTGAAACTCCCTGTCGAAATCGTTCGATAGCCTGGGTGCTATCCACAGGTTCCTCATTGATGTGCTCATTCGGAGCGTGTTTTTCCTGCACACCCAATATGACACCGTGTTGTCGTAAATTGCGTATCAGTTCATCAAGGGTTTCCTGATCGACGAGTGCATTCCAGAGATCAGGCAAGGGAGCATCCTGGTTCATGGCCGCTCCTTCAGGAACTCCACCTGGTCGAGTTGTGCAGACGGGGCATGACACTGGGTACAGTTAGTCAGCCAGGGATGGGTGGTTCTGATGCCAGGCCGGGCAATCAGTCCATGACAGCTGGTGCAATCCTGCCTCATCCAGGTAGTGTGCGGAATGGTAGGTGGCGCTCCAGGCCAAGCTCGCGTTCCTGGTCCTGCTCGATCAGTGCCATGAAAATTATTCTCGGCCAAAATGGTCGTTGCCCAAGGAGTTTGCGTGCGATCACCTTCCACATGACATTGCGTGCAATTGGTGTAATGAGGATGGCTGACCTTGGTGGCAATACGATCACCCACCACAATTCCCTGTACATGGCAAGCCAGGCAACTGACGGCACTGCTCTGCGTGATGCCATGCGGAATGACAGGGGGTGCAGAATCATATGCACGTACACGTGCACGATCAGCTAACGCAGCAAGTTTCATTTCATCCGTACGAACGACAGGATCGAAAGGCCCTGGTTTGGGAAACTTGAAATCACTTAAGTGTGATGTCATGCCTGCATTGGCCTGTTGTCGTGCAACCGGCATTTCGCTGTAGCGAACAGCCTGTGGTACATCGGGCCTGGTAGTTCGTTCACTATTCCGCACCGGTGATGTCAGCGGGGCAGGTTCTGTGATCCCTCGAATATAACCGACCAGCGTGATACCGAGCACTATGACCACAATCAGGGAGAGAAATCGACGGACGAACAACGGCGTACGCAGTCTGCTGTCCACTGGAGTGGTTGTAGGCTCGTGGGATGGATGGGGTTGCGCGGAATTCATGACATCAACTCCCTGGCATCTAAACCTTAACCACTCTTGCTGCACATTTCTTATAGTCAGGTTGTTTGCTGTACGGACAATGTTCTTCGAGAGTCAGCAGATTGCACAGGAGCTTTTCATCGAAGAAGGGAATGAATAGGTGTCCCGGCGGACATTGCCCTCGGCCATCAACCCAGGCAGGCAGGGTCAATTTTCCACGTCGCGTTTCCAGTCTGATGGAATCTCCAGTCTTGACACCCAAGGCTGAAGCATCCTGCCTGCTGATTTCCACATAAGCCCCCGGCATGGCACGGCGAAGTTGGGGCACTCTCATCGTCATGGTGCCAGTATGCCAGTGTTCCAGAACTCTGCCGGTATCGAGCCAGAATGGATAGTCGCCATCAGGCACTTCAGGCGGTGGAACATAGGGCCTGAACCAGATCAGTGCTTTATCATCTTTGGTGACTGAGTGATAGAACTGCAATCCCTTTCCATGTTTCACGTAACTATCCTGACCCTCGATGAACCGGTATCGTGTCTCCTTCCAGCTGCCGTCTGATTGCTGTACCACCGGCCAGCGCAGGCCACGTGCTTTCGTCAGTTCAACGTAGGGTGCAACATCCTTGTGTTTTATTTTGGTGAATTGCCGATACTCTTCATAGAGTTTTTCATCGACGTTGATTTTGCCGTAGTAGTTTTCCCACTTCCAGCATTCGACTTCTTTGCCGTCTTTGTCTGTCATGCGGAAAAGGAATTTTCCATCGGCATCTTTCATACCGGTGTGGCCCAGTTCAAATAGCTTGTGAGCGACAGCAATGGTTTGCCAGCAGTCATCACGTGCCTGTCCTGGAGGTGGTACCATCTTGAACCATTGGTGTGTTCGCCTTTCTGAGTTGCCATACACACCGTTCTTTTCGACCCACAATGCAGAGGGCAGAATGAGATCAGCCAGTTCAGTCGTAGCAGTTGGGTAAACATCGGAGACAATGAGAAACTTGTTTTCCAGTCCCTGTTTTCCACGGAACAGCTTATTCAAATTAGGTAGCGATTGCCCCGGATTAGTGACTTGAACCCAGAGGGTGTCAATATCGCCCCCTTTCTCCGAAGGAGTGCAGAATTTCTCCCACATCTGGACCGTGTGGTAACCGGGCTTGGGGTTAATACGGCCATCAGGCAGATGCCAGAGCTTTTCAGCCTTTGCTTTCTGTTCAGGGATATCAACCCGTAAATCGCCCGGCAGTGCATGGCACAGCGTGCCAACCTCGCGGACTGTGCCGCACGCTGAAGGTTGGCCTGTCAGACTCTGTGGACCATCTCCTGGTTTGCCAAAGTGACCACTCAGTAAGTGAATACCGTGTACCAGATTATTGATGGCTGTGCCCATCGTGTGCTGGTTCATGCCCATGCACCACAGGCTGAGAATTTTCAGCTTGGGATTGCTGAAGAGGTCGCCCAGCAGCTTGAGTTGGTCAACGCTCAGTCCGCTGATTTCACTGACTTTTTCAGGGGTGTAGGGTGCCAGCATCTTCTGGTAATCTTCAAATGTGATGGGTTTTCCCATCAGAGTGCCAAAGGTTTTGTAATCTGCCCAGTCCTTAAGCTGCTCGTAACGTTCGGGTGGAGCATCAGCACGAAAGTTGCAGTATTTCGACACAAAATCCTGGCTGTAGGTTTTGCGGGCGATCAATTGTTGAGCAATGCAGTTAGCTACTGCGAGGTCGCTATGAGGTTTCACCAGTAGAAAATGATCAGCCTGCTCGGTAGTGCGGGTACGACGATAACCCATGTCGATGAGCATCACCTTCTCGCCACGCAGTCTGCGGTCAATGATCCTGCTGAATAACACAGGGTGCATCTCGGCAGGATTGTTCCCCCACAGGATTACGACATCGGCGTGATCGAGATCGTCGTAACAGTTGTAAGGTTCATCCACACCAAAGGTGCTGATGTAACCAGTGACTGCGGATGCCATGCACAATCGGGCATTAGGTTCGATGTGATTGTTGCTCAGACCAGCCTTCATGAACTTGTTGGCGGCATATCCTTCAGGCACGGTCCATTGCCCGGAGCCATAAAGAGCAAACTTCTCCGGAGCTTGATGAATACGCTGGGCAATGGTGTTGATTGCTTCTTCCCAACTGATGGGTTCGAGCTTGCCATTCCTTCGCAGCATTGGTGTCGTCAATCGATCTTTGCCATAAAGGATAGACCCGACATGGTAGCCTTTGACGCACAGCAGTCCTTTATTCACTTCTGCCTGGCGATCACCTGCGATGGCAACGACGCGATTATCCTTGACTGCAACCTGCACGTGACAGCCTGTACCGCAGAATCGGCAAGGCGCCTTGTTCCAGGTGACATCAGGTATCACCGGCAGTTCCTGTCGTGGGGGCTGTTTGGCAGTAGCAGTAGTGGTTGCGCGTTCTGCGGCCAGTGCGGTGGCAGCAGCCAGGGCCGAAGACTTCAGGAAATGTCGACGATGCAATTCAAGCGACATGATGTGCCTCCTGTTCTACGGTGCAATCATCCTCGAACGCAACATAAGCAACATGCACTTGTTGAACCCCTTCGAGGCAGGCGAGTTCATCATGCCAGCGCTGTGCGTCTTCTGCGGTATCTGTTTCCAATACTAAAGGCAGGCGATTTTCAATGACTTGACCGAGTGTGCATTGTACCATGTTGTTCAAATGACAAAGCACAGCATCGGATATCTGACGTTGTGGATCAAATTCGAGTACCAGGCCACAGAGTTGCATAATGGTAACCCCACTCGAATGCTAACACAGATACTGTAGCCGGTATATCGTCGATATCAAGAATAAAAGAATAATTATTCTTGATTTATCCAGCCGATGGTGTATTGTGACTGTGCAGTGAGGAGGTGCATCATGTTATCTCCGTGGTTTTCGCTATTCCGGAAAGTCCTCAAAATACTTTTCGCTGTAATAGCTGCTGTCTGCTCGTCTTGTTCCAGGACCGACAATGCAGAGAAGACTAATACAGCTGCGGTGGAAGCAGCCATAGTTGAAGCGCAGTACAGCACCTTCATTCGTAAGCCTGCCGGTCCGCCTACTGTCAAAACGGATATGCTGGATCATCACGGCTCCCCCATTTCCGTAGCCTGTAATACCTGCCATACGACAAGGCCTGCCAACCACGAAGCCAAGATCGGTACCGTACTACTGCAGTTTCATCAGGGCATCAAAGGGGCGCATGGCAACTTGAACTGCGTGGCGTGCCACCATCCTGATGAAGGCTATCAGTCGCTCCGTCTCGCCAATGGAAAATCGCTTCCTTATACGGAAGTCATGCAGCTTTGTGCCCAATGTCATGGCCCGCAGTATCGTGATTACCAGCATGGTGCACATGGTGGGATGAATGGCTACTGGGATCTGTCACGTGGCAACCGTTACCGTAACAATTGCATTGATTGCCACAATGCACATGCTCCCAAATTCCCGACGCTGCAACCTGCACCCGGCCCCATCAATCCCCATGCTTCTCAAACCAGCGGAATGCAAGGAGCAGGCCATGAGTAAAAAAGTGAACCTGCCTGTTCTGGGTGAAGTCAATCGCCGCACTCTGGTGAAAGCAGGTGCTGCGACATTGGGTGTAGGGCTCCTGGCGAAGGCACTCCAACCAATGATGGAGTGGACCGCTAACATGAGCACGGATGAGTTCCTGCAAAAACACTACAAGGAACTTGATGCTGCAGAAAAGCAGCGTGTGCTTCGCCGCCTTTCAGAAGAGGCTCAAAAGGAATACGGCGTCAATGTTAAGATCAAGGATCCACAGCCTCAACGTGGTGTTAAATATGCTTATGCCCTGAACCTGAGTGTTTGCACCGGTTGCCGCAAATGTGCTGAAGCCTGCACCATCGAAAACAACCACGATAGGGCGAGTAATAACAGCTACATTCGCGTCTACGAAATGCAGAAGGGTGGCATTGATTTCTCCAAAGGCAATTGCAATTACGATCACCCAGTACCCGCACCTGACAAATTCTACATGCCGGTGCAGTGTCAGCAGTGTAATAATCCGCCTTGCGTTTCGGTTTGCCCGGTAGAAGCCACGTGGAAGGAGCCCGATGGTCTGGTAGTGGTTGATTACAACTGGTGCATTGGCTGTCGGTATTGTGAAGCAGCCTGTCCTTACCATGCCCGTCGCTTCAATTGGACTAAGCCCGAAGTACCAGCGAAAGAGATGAATCCCAACCAGGGATATCTCTCTAACCGGGTACGTCCCCAGGGGGTAATGGAAAAGTGTACCTATTGTCTGCATCGTGTTCGCGAAGGCAGGCTGCCTGCCTGTCTGGAAGCCTGCCCGACAGGAGCTCGTGTCTTTGGCAATATTCTCGATCCAAAATCCGAGATTCGATGGATCATTGATAACAAGCGTGTGTTCGTTCTCAAGGAAGAACTCGGCACTCAACCGAGTTTCTTCTATTTCTTTGATAAATAATCGGAGGTGCACGATGAGTTCTCTTGCTGCCTCCCCTCAGAATCAGCCTTCAGCTATTCTCAGTTATCCCCGTTTTCTGAGGCTGGCATTACATGTCGCGACAGAAGGCAAATGGCTGTTTTACCTCTGGATGACCATTCTGACCGGTGTCGCTCTGGTCGGCGCCAATGCCTGGGCGGTGCAGGTGCGTGATGGTATGGCCCGTACCGGCATGAGCGATCATGTCAGTTGGGGGCTTTACATCGCCAACTTCACCTTCTTTGTCGGATTGGCAGCAGGTGGGGTCATGATGGTGATTCCAGCCTACCTGTATCACGATCATGAGATGCACGATGTGGTGATCGTTGGGGAAATTCTTGCCATTGCAGCCATCATTATGAGTACGCTTTCTGTCGTGGTGGATCTCGGAAGACCGGATCGCTTCTGGCATCTCATTCCTGGCATAGGCAGATTCAACTGGCCCATTTCCATGCTCACTTGGGATGTCATCGTCCTCAATGGATATCTCCTCATCAATCTCCATATTGTTGGTTATCTGCTCTACATGCGATTTCTGGGCCGACAGCCGAACCCAAAGTGGTACATTCCGTTCGTGTTTCTTTCCATCATCTGGGCAATCAGCATTCATACCGTGACGGCGTTCCTGTACTGTGGATTGGGTGGCAGACCGTTCTGGAACACCGCCCTCCTGGCTCCGCGTTTTCTGGCATCTGCTTTTGTTTCCGGTCCGTCATTCATCATTCTTCTGCTGATGGTTATTCGTTATTCCAGCCGCTTTGCAGTGCCTGATAAAGCAGTCAACACGCTGGTACAGATCATCCGTATTTCCATGTGCATCAACCTGCTCATGCTGGTTTCAGAATTGTTCACCATCTTCTATACCGGAGGTGGGCACCTGGCTTCTGCCAAATATCTGTTCTTTGGTGATCATGGTCACTACGGTCTAGTACCCTGGATCTGGACGTCGATTGCCTGCAGTGTATTAGGCTGCATTCTGTTTCTCAGCCCGTGGGTCTTTAGCAAGACATGGGTTCTATTAGGCGCCTGTGTGCTTTGCATCGTCGGAATATGGATCGAGAAAGGAATGGGTTTGATCATTCCAGGTTTTGTGCCATCGACTCTGCATGAAATGGTGGAATATACTCCCAGCTTGACGGAATGGAAAATCACTGCTGGCATCTGGGCGTTCGGTCTGATGATACTGACGGTTATTCTGAAGATTGCCATCGCTGTGTTTGGTGGTGAAATGAAACTGGAGGAAACGAAGAGTCAGTCTTCACAGCCCGATCTTCAAACTCCATGATCGAATGTGATTTTGCACCGCTTGAGGTTAACCAGGATTCAGCCATGTTCTCGTACAGCAAAACAACACAATATGCGATTGCTGCAGCGAGCAGGCTGGCAGAAGTGTACGATGACAAAATCAAGTTGAGTTCCATGGATATTGCCCATGATCGCGGATTGCCCAAGCCAGTGGTTGCTAAGGTATTAACTGTGTTGTCACAAGCAGGAATTGTTACCGGCTCACCAGGCCCCGGAGGTGGTTATACACTTGCTGAATCGCCTGAGAAAATCACTCTGCACCGCGTCGCAGAGTGCTTTGATCGATTGGAACAACCATTGACCTGTCCGTTTGGTCCGGGATACTGTGGTACGGGTAATCCCTGTCCGTTGCATCATCAACTGGTCAATTTGCAGGAGCAGTTCTCTCGCTTTCTGAAGAATAACTCACTGGCATCTTTCAGAAAAAAAGGACAGGGTGCTAAACTCCTGGAGTTGATTCCTCCCCGGAGGAAATCGTCATGAAAGGACTGATCCTCTGGTTGGCTGGGGGCAGCATTATTTCAATGATCTTGTGGTGCCTGCTGGGAATACTGCTCGGTGCCGGTGCGTACACGGTTTATTATGGGGAAGGGCTATCGTATCTCAGCAGCGACCCAAAAGCCTGTGTGAACTGTCACATCATGCGGGAACAGTACGATGAATGGCAGAAAGCCAGTCATCATGCCGCTGCCAGTTGTGTCGATTGTCATCTACCGCATGATCCATTAGGCAAGTGGATCGCCAAAGCCGAGAATGGATTCTGGCATTCCAAGGGATTTACTCTTCAGGATTTTCATGAGCCTATTCGCATACACAATAAAAATGCAACTATTCTGCAGGCGAATTGTGTGAGATGTCATCAGGATTTTGTTCATCAGATAACCACTATCAAGCCATCAGAATCAAACACTGTTCATTGCGTCCACTGTCATAACCATGTAGGACACGGGCCTTCACGCTGAAGTAATGCAAAGGAGCCACTGTGACAAACTCAACTGCCTCTACAACCTCATCCTGGTCACGTTCTTCCTGGTCGGGGAAGCTGTTGCTATGTCTGCTGGTGGCAGCGGCTACCATCGGTGTCATGCTGCTTTGGCAGAACATTGCTGAGCGCAAGCAGGAAGCGTTGCAGAATGTTTTCAAAGTGGTGGAAGTCACAGAGGATACGATAGATCCAGCCATCTGGGGGAAGAACTATCCCCGACAATATGACAGCTACAGTAGAACGGTTGATGTTGAACGAACCCGACATGGAGGTTCGGAAGCATTTCAGAAACTGGATGATGACCCCCGCTGGCGAATACTGTTCAAAGGATATGCCTTCGGAGTTGATTATCGCGAGGAACGTGGGCATGCCTACATGCTCAAGGATCAGGAAGAAACCGAACGCGTCAAGAACTTCAAGCAACCCGGCGCCTGTCTGCACTGCCATGCTTCCGTTCTGACTGCCTATCAGCAGACAGGAGTGAAGGCTGGCATTCCTAACGATGCAGCACATCGGCAACAGGCCATCATGAAAGGATTTGAAGAAGTCTGCGCCATGCCCTATGCCGAGGCAAACAAACTGGTTTCTCATCCTGTCAGTTGCGTTGATTGTCATGATCCTGCCACGATGGCACTGCGTGTCACCCGTCCTGGTTTCATCAATGGTATGCAGGTGCTGGCACAGTCGAGCGATCCGTTGCCCCATCTCCCAAGCGTGGAACGCTGGCGCAAAGGATCACGGAAAACGCCCTACGATCCGAATCTCGAAGCCAGCAGGCAGGAAATGCGTTCCATGGCTTGTGCTCAGTGCCATGTGGAGTATTACTTCAAAGGCGAAAAGAAATTGCTGACATACCCCTGGCACAAAGGATTGAAGGCTGACCAGATTGAAGAATACTACGATGAAGTGGGCTGGAAAGACTGGGTGCATGCTGATTCCGGTGCTCCGGTTCTCAAAGCTCAACATCCCGAATTTGAACTCTGGTCGCAAGGCATCCATGCTCGTTCCGGCGTTTCCTGTGCCGATTGTCACATGCCTTATAAACGTGAAGGTGCTATCAAGGTTAGTGACCATCACATCCGGAGCCCGATGCTCAACATCTCGCGTGCTTGTCAGACCTGCCATCATTACCCTGAGCAGGAAATTCTGAGCCGGGTGAATGCCATTCAAGACCGCACGAAGAACCTGATGCTGCGGGCAGAGAATGCCACGGTCGATCTGATCAAGGCATTGAATGAGGCAGGCAAGCAGGGCAAAAACGATGAACAACTGAAAGCGGTTCGTGCACTTCATCGCAAAGCGCAGTGGCGTCTAGATTTCATCGCTGCAGAAAACTCAACGGGTTTCCATGCCCCACAGGAATCAGCCAGGCTGCTGGGTGAAGCCATCGATTTCGCCCGCCAGGGGCAGATCAAACTGCTTGAAGTAAATAAGCCGACTGGAAAACCTTAAAGTGATTTCGCTAATCCAAGCGAAAGTCGAGGTGTTCGATGTTATTCAGATTCTCCCTCTCCATCGTGCTGTTGCTGCTTGTTGCATTGACACTTTTTGCAAGCGATATCGAACGTGAACCCATTAATTATTCCAAGGCAACTCCTGACAACTTGATCAGCAGGCTGCAGGAGAAACTGGAAGCAGGCAAAGCAAGACTGAAGTACGATCCGGAACATGGCTACCTCAAAGAACTGTTACGTGAGTTCAGTATCCCACTTTCATCTCAGGTATTGGTGTTTTCCAAAACCAGTCTGCAACGCAGCCATATCAGTCCCAAAACGCCTCGGGCCATCTATTTCAATGATGACATCTATCTTGGATACTGCATGAATGGCAGTGTCATGGAAATTTCCGTGGCCGATTCAAAACTGGGAACGGTCTTCTACACGATCGATCAGGAACAACAATCCAAGCCTGTCATCAAACGACAGACAGACAGTTGTCTGGTTTGCCATGCATCATCCTACAATCACGGCTTGCCCGGACATCTCGTCCGTTCGGTTTATCCTGACAGTACCGGCGAGCCACTGCTCGCATCCGGGTCGTATCGTACGGATCATACCAGTGCATTCGCTGAACGCTGGGGCGGCTGGTATGTGTCTGGTACTCATGGCAAGCAGGAACACATGGGAAATCAAATATTCAGTAAACGAAAGAATGAATCGTCAGGTAATCAACCTGCCAGCCAGAATCTGAATGATCTTTCCAGGTTCTTTACAGCTTCCATGTACCCATCGCCACACAGCGATATCGTAGCACTCATGGTCCTGGAGCACCAGACTATGGTTCATAATCGAATAACTCGTGCGTTGCTCGAAACCCGGATGGCTCAGCACTATCAGGATGATTTGAATAAAGCACTTCAGGAAAAGCCGGGGACGGTCTTTGATTCCACAAAAAGGCGCATCGAGAATCTGGCAGATGAACTGCTGAAATGCATGCTGTTGAGCGATGAAACAAAATTGACCAATCCGATAACTGGCACCACTTCATTTGCAAAAGAATTCACGGAGAATGGTCCACGGGACAGCAAAGGTCGTTCACTCCGAGATCTCGATTTGCAAACGAGGTTGTTTAAGTATCCATGCAGTTACCTGATCTATTCCAAATCTTTCGATGCATTACCACCGGCAGTACTAGACGTCTTCTACCAGAAACTGTTCAAAGTCTTGACTGGGAAAGATCAATCGCCTCATTTTTCACAACTCAGCGCGAGGGATAGACAAGCAATTCTTGAGATCCTGATTCAGACTAAATCTTCTTTACCCGGTTACTGGAATAAACGATAAAAAGCGCCTGGTTCCCTATATTCACATGGTCCATTCGTAGCGGATTTGCTGTCCGGAATGGATAATTCCATCAAATGCAGATTTCTTCATTCATGTAAATTGACGGGTTTCTTCACTTATGTCGATTAAATGAGATACCGATGTCATGAATGCGGCAGGATGCTACATTCATTCTGCTCAAGGAGTGAGCGATAATGTCTGTTTCGGCTTCCCGTATTGTTTGTTATCTTTCTGGCTTATTACTTGGATTTGCTGGATTTGTCTCTGTTCTAGCTGAAGATGGAACGAAGCCAGTAACACCGTCGAAACCCGAAACATCTCCTGCTATTTCGTTCGATTGCCAGTCCGATGGTTGTAGGAATTGCTGCGCGTTCGATTTTTCAAAAACACCACCCATTTGGCCAGCTCCACGAACTGGTAACTTTCCGAATCCACCCAAAGGGCCTGGCTATTATTCGCTGTTAGACCAGATCCGAGGTGAGTACAGGGAAAATCCACCTAAGTATGGTTACCCTCCTTTTGCTTTGATGCAGTACAGTTTTTTCAACGCTGATTTTCGATATCTTGATGATCCGAAGAACACTTCGTTTGATTATTGCGATCCCATCAAGCGAATGCATCTGGGTAACAACTGGCTCTTCTCAACAGGCGGACAGGTCTGGAACCGGTACATGAATGAAGACAACAGCCGACTGACTCATACTGACAATAACTACGATCTGTTCCGCGTTCGAGCTTATGGTGATCTCTGGTATCAGGATAAATTCCGGTTGTATGCCGAATTCATCAGCGCTCACATATTCGATCCTGATTTGCCTCAACTGCCTATTGATGCGAATGGTGCTGATTTTCAGAACCTGTTTATTGATCTGAAAATTGCTGAACTCGATGGTAATTCAGTATATCTTCGTGTTGGTCGTCAGGAATTGCTGTATGGTTCTCAGCGACTCATCTCGACACTCGACTGGGCAAATACTCGCCGCACCTTTCAAGGTGTATCAGCACTGTATCAAAGTGAAAAGTGGGATCTGTCCGCTTTCTGGGTTCAGCCTGTATTGCCAGACAAAGAAAAGTTCGATTCTGTGGATAACAATCAGAACTTTGCAGGCTTGTGGGCAACACATCGGCCTGAAAAAGGACAGTCCATCGATCTGTACTATCTGTTCCTTGACAATACCAATGAAGTGACTCAACTCAATATGACGCGTGCTCCATACAACGTGCACACAATGGGAAGTCGTTACTTTGGCGACAAGGATAATGTGCTTTGGGATGTGGAAGCTGCGTTGCAGTTAGGTAAACGTGGTGAAGGTCAGATTGTCGCAGGCATGGCAACAGCAGGTGCCGGGTATCATTTCTCCAATCTGCTCTTCAACCCTACCTTCTGGGTTTATTACGATTATGCAACAGGAGACAGCAATCCTAACGAGGGTAGCTACACCACATTCAACCAGCTGTTTCCATTCGGGCATTATTATCTGGGATGGGCTGACCTGGTTGGCAGGCAGAATATCCAGGATCTTAATGCCCATCTGTATCTCTATCCAACGAATTGGATAACACTTTGGCTGCAGTACCATCACTTCCGTTTGGCAGCAAGTCAGGATGCACTCTACAACGCTGCTGGACTGGCAATCCGTCGCGATCCATCGGGTAACGCCGGCTCAGAGGTAGGAAATGAGTTTGATCTTGTCCTCAACTTTCACTTAACCAAACACTCAGATCTGATGTTTGGCTATAGCAAGCTGTATGGAGGCTCTTTTCTCGAAGAGACATCTTCAGCGGAAAAAGCTGTCAATTCAGACATGCTCTTTCTGCTCTACAGTTACCGCTGGTAGCAAACCAACCTGTTAAAATTGACAGCTTCGTGTGGTGTAATGCTTTGGAAGATGACTGATGATCAGAAGATAAGACTGATTCGCAGGTTGGTAAACTTGCGTAATCAGGCATAGTTGCGATGTCTCTGTCGAGCAGGACAGGATAATTCATCGAAAAATGGCATTTATTGCCTGTTTTCTCTTGCAACCTGTTGTCAGAATGTAGAGAAATACAGTAGGATGTTTCGCATTCAGTAACATAGTCTACGATGCAAGTTACAGCTTGTAATAACGCTGTACTCATATACCGATACCACACCGAGGGTGCTATGAAACGCTTGATGGTTGCATGTATGGTCATGTCCTTGATGGCTAAGCCCATTTCCGCCCAGGACATCAACAAGTTGCTGCAACGTGTGCCTGCGACGGCTAATCTGTTAACAGTAATTGATTCTTCTGCACTGATGAAAACTGCCAAGGCACAGGCTGAAGGCTGGTCGCAAAAGAGAAATCTGGACTATCTCAGTGGCAAGATTCCTTTTCCTCCAGCCATCACGTTTGCCGTGATCGCTGCAGAAGTAGATACTGCTGAACGTCGCAATAACTGGCAGATCAGCCTCTTGCAATTTCCAGACAAGGTTTACGAAGACAAACTCGCTCAGCGTGAAGGTTCCGATGTCGAACTGATTGAAAACCTGTATGTAATTCCTTCCCGCCGCAACATGTACTTTGTCCAGTTCGACAGAGAAAGTTATGGCATCTATTCGCCAGCTAATCGTCAAAAGATGATCAACTGGGTCAAGTTTGCCAAGAACAACAGTGATGCTAAATTCAATCCCTATCTGATTGATGCTGTTTCACGTGGCGGCGCGAATGGCCAACTCAATATTGCCATGGACCTGTCACACAGTCTGGATCGTGTCGAAATCATCAACAGGTTGCAATCATCCAAGTTGATTATGGATTCCGGAATTGATCGCAAGCAATTGACCGATTTGATCGCTGGAATCAAAGGCTTGCGTTTCAGCTTGAACGTCACCAATAATTACATGGGCGAGCTAAGCATTGACTTTAACGACAATGTTCAGCCTTTCGAAAAGGTGCTGCCTGGGTTCCTGGTAGAAACGCTGGAACGCGCCGGATTCAACATGGGTGATTTGACACAATGGCAGAGCACCATGCGTGGAAAAACGCTTACTCTTAAAGGGGCGATCGATAATGACGATGTGACACGAATTCTGCACATGGTGATGCCACCAACAGTAGACACCTCGACGAATAATAATCTCAGCGGCGAAGCATTGATGGCAGCTACTTCACAATCCTATTTCAAAGCAGTGGATTCGCTTCTCAAAGACCTGCGTGCTCGAAGTGATCGTTTCGATCGCAACAAGGATTGGAATACCAATGCACAGTGGTATGAATACACGGTAAACAAGATCAATTCACTTCCAGTGGTGAATACGGATGAAGCTCTGCTGGCCTATGCAGCACAGGTAACGGATCAATTGTCTATCTGTTCTGAAAACCTCCGGGGTGTCAGCATTGAGGGCAAGGTTATTGATAGTTATCGTCGCGGCGGACGTGTTGCTGGTTGGGGTGGCTATTATGGTGGCGGTGGTTACAATGGTCTGGCTGGTGGTGGATTCGTGGGCAACACTTCAAATCGCCTCGAAGTGGAATCAGCGAAATTGGAAAATGCAGCCAAGGGAACCAAGGACCGCAATGCCATCTGGACTAAGATCAGTGAACAAACCACAACTATTCGCGATCAGATGGCTAAGAAGTACCGACTGGAATTCTAATATCTCAGAATCTGAATACATCTAACCGACCTGTCCGCAGGTCGGTTTTTTTTACGCCTGTTAGCTTGCTGGATAAAGCCTTCGTTTCTCTTAAGATGATAGTGCCTGCCTATACTCTCGCTGTCAGGAGAGCCTGCCATTCGATTTTGTCTGGTTGTTTTAATCTCGATAATTTCTGGCACTGCTGCACAGGCTGGCCCGCCAGCATTCACTGGGCTATACCCGGCCGGTACACAGCGCGGTACCACCACCGAAATTACTGCTTTAGGTACTTTTGATACATGGCCTGTACAGATCTGGGTCAGCGACAGTAAAGTCAGTATCAAGCCAGGCAAAGATAAAGGTAAGCTGGCAGTTTCCGTTGCTGCAGATGCGGTACCCGGCATTTACTGGATTCGATTAATCTCCAGCGATGGCTCGAGTTCTCAACGCCCTCTACTCGTCAGTACGACACAGGAAGCCTTGGAAAGAGAGCCGAACGATAAGGCCGATCAGGCAGCCATCATAACTTTGCCTCACATCATTAATGGTAAGTTGAATCGCAACGGCGACGTCGATCACTTTGCCGTTTCACTCAAAAAGGGCGAGACATTGACGGCTGCAGTCGAAGCACATCAGGCTTTTCGATCAGCTGCAGATACAGTCCTGCAATTGGTCACACCAACAGGTACGGTACTGGCCCAGAATCATGATTATCGTGGCCTGGATCCACAACTGGTTTACGAGGCAGGCAGCGATCAGAAAGTGATCATCCGTGTTTTCGGGTTTCCAGCTAATCCGGATCAATCCATTCGTTTATCCGGCGGCGATCTTTTTGTGTATCGTCTTTTGCTCACCACTCAGGGAATTGCTGAATATGCATTGCCCTTGGCAGTGAATCGTGACAAACCAGACCCCATTAAATTGTTCGGTCAACGATCCGTTGAAAAGCAACCACTGGTGAATTGGAATGGAGTTGCGGGTGTAGTGTATCATCCACATTTCTTGGGTTATGCTGCAATTCGAAAAGAAACCATACCGTTGAAAGACGCCAGCGATACCAGCGTCACGGAAATGGTGAATGCTCCAGTTGGCATCACCGGCCGATTATCTAAATCCAATCCTGAGTTTCAGTTGAAATGGCAGGGTGAAAAAGGCAGGAAAGTTATCATTCAGGTACTGAGTCACAGCTATGGACTGGAAGTCGATCCAGTTGTCGTCATTCAGGATTCAGGTGGCAAGCAGGTTCATCAGGCACAACTTAATACTTTGATTAACGATTTGTCTACTCCATTTGTACCTGCCGATAGTGGAGTATTTACAGTCAAAGTTAGAGATCTTCATGGCAGACATGGATTTCGGCAGGTGTTCATGCTGCGTATTACGTATGAGGTGCCCGACTTCAGTGTTCAACTGGATAAGGACAGCTTCATCCTCTCTGCCTCTAAACCGCTTGAGATTCCTCTGAAGTTGACTTCAGTGTCAGGCTTTTCTGAAGATGTCGACTATCAGGTACAGGGGCTGCCAGCAGGTGTACAGAACAATGTCATCACAACAGGTTCGGGAGACAAGAAAACTATCGCAATTCAATTGCAGACAACCCAGGTGGGGATACAGACTCCATTCCAGATACGTGCTGTCTGCAGGAAAAGTAACCTTCAACGTGCTGTACTGGCTTCACTACCCGATTACGGCGAAACAACTTCGAATTTCTGGCTAACGACCATCAAGTAGATTGAACAGGGTAATTAGTTGATATTACTGAATAGTTCCTCCGCCTTCTCCAGCAGTCTGGCTCCCATCTCGCGTAAATGAAATTTCTGAACTTTGCCGGTTACCGTCATGGGAAAACTGTCGGTAAATTGCCAGTATTTGGGTATTTTGAATGCACTGAGACGAGGCTGACAATAGTTGATGAGGTCGGTTCTGGTCAGCGATGCATCAGGCCGTAATCGAATCCATGCCATCACCTCTTCACCATATTTTGTGCTGGGAACACCGACGATGTGCGCTTCACTCACATCAGGATGTGTATGCAATACAGCTTCAATTTCTGCAGGATAAATATTCTCGCCGCCACGAATGATCATGTCTTTGATTCTTCCGACAATTTTCAGATATCCATCTTCATCCATGACAGCAAGATCGCCGGTACGCATCCAGCCTGCCGAATCAATGCTGGCTGTGGTTGCTTCGAGATTATCCCAGTAGCCTGACATGACACTGTAGCCTCGGGTGCAGAGTTCGCCAGGCGTATTGCGCGGTAGAACCTGGGCTGTACATGCATCACGGATGCAGATTTCCACATGTGGATGTACTTTACCTACTGTGCTGACACGACGTTCAACTGGATCATCTCTTAGCGACATGGTTGAGATGGGAGAAGTTTCCGTCATGCCATATCCAATAGCAACCTCAGGCATGTGCAGCTTGGAAATAACATCGCACATCAATTCAATCGGGCAGGGTGCTCCTGCCATCACACCGGTTCGTAACGAAGAAACATCGTAGGATTCAAACCCTGGCTCCTCCAGCAGGCAGCGGAACATGGTCGGTACTCCATAGAGTGAAGTACATCGCTCCTGCTGTACTGCCTGCAAGGTGGGTTTGGCTGCAAATGCTTCAGCAGGCACGACCACACAGGCTCCACGAGCCAGACACGCGAGATTTCCCAGTACCATTCCGAAACAATGATAAAAAGGTACCGGTACGCAGACACGGTCCCGTTCCGAATAGGCAAGGGATTCTCCTACAAACCAGGCATTGTTGAGAATGTTATGATGTGTAAGCGTTGCCCCCTTGGGATGCCCGGTGGTTCCTGAAGTGTATTGGATGTTGATGGGGTCATCAAACTGGAGCATGCTCGCTCGCATTTCCAGATCTTTTTCCGGAACTGTTTTGCCTGTTGCCAATAGTGTTTCCCAATCTTGATTTAGAAACAGAATATGTTGCAACGCATCACAACGTGGCCGAACGGTTTCAATGATGCTCAAGTAATTGCTGTGCTTGAAGCCAGCAGCATGAATGAGGACGGATATACCAGCCTGCTGGAGGACAAATTCCAATTCCGGAGCCTGGTATGCCGGGTTGACATTAACCAGAATGGCACCAACACGTGCTGTGGCATACTGAACCGCAACCCATTCATAACAATTGGGTGACCAGATGCCTACACGGTCTCCTGGCCTTACACCCATCGCCAAGAGTCCCCTGGCACAATCATTGATCAGTTCCCAAAGCTTTGCATATGTCGCCCGAAAGTTTTGGGAGCAAACAACAAGTGCGTCTCTGTCTGGAAACTGCTGTACAACACTTTCTAACTGTTCGCCAATAGTCATACCCAACAATGGCGATGAGTAGGCACCGTGCGTATAGGATGGATTGATCATGCAGAGCATGGTAGCGAAAAAACTGCACGAGAGTGAAAGGAATTCCCACATTCTTATTCCACATGACAATAAGAATACTTTACATTATTGGTGAATACTCCTGTATTAACTTGGTCATGGCTGATCGCTCATCAGGCAATCACGTGGGATTTGAGGAACGTAACATGAGCAGTAAGTTTTTCGCCTGGAGTATGTTGCTCATCGTCCTTCTGGCGCCTGCAGGTTGTGCTAAACCAAAACCACCTGCAACGCTGGCCGCCAATGCTCCACTTTATTTCCATCCCGAGTTGAAACTCAGCTGGCCTGTTACACCACGGGAAAGTTGTGAGGAGAAAGACCTGCCTGGCGGCATTCATCGGATGTATCATGCAGTCAGTCAAACAAGTTCGCGTTCCGGTGATGTATCATTAATGGCGAGTGTCGTCGAATACCCCGCTGGGAAAGTGAAAGATGCACCAACTATGATCAATGAGTACTTATTCGCAACCAATGGTGATGAAACCAGTCGAAAAACAATCAGTCATGGTCCGGACCAATTACCTGGCGTTGAAGTTACCACACGCATTCTCAGTAAATATGGGCGAAAACTGGTCGTAGTTGCCGGGAATCGAATCTATGAACTCGTAGCGACATGTCCTCGCGAAAAGCCACTCAATCAGCCTGAGATCAATGCATTTTTTGATTCACTGCATATCAAAAAAACTCCCTGAACTCCTGGTACGATCAATATTCAACTTTGACGTTCAACCTAGTGAGGTAATCACCCATCCAGGTAGGCATCAGTCGACTCATCACCAGTAGTGCATAGTTGCCGAATGGAAACGCGAAGTAAGGCTTCTTCTTTTCAATTGCAGGCATCATTCGATTGACTGCGTCTTCCGGAGAAAGAATGCCAGGCGTTGGCACACCCAGCATGGCATTCATTTGCGATCGGATATAACTCGGGCAGATGGTGGTACAGTGAATGCCGTAAGGCTTCAACTCAACACGCAGACTGTCAAGAAACGCACTGACACCAGCCTTGCTGGCACAATACCCTGCCATGTGAGGCAAACCCCGATAACTGGCCAGACTGGAGAGGGCAACAATGTGTCCCTGTTTTCTTTCAATCAGCCCAGGCAGAATAGGTTCCAGTGTATTGGCCATACCGATGAGATTCACTGCTATCTGCTTCTCAAATATGTCAGCACTGAAATTCTTGATGGGATTGTTCAGTGCAACTCCTGCATTGGCAATAATAACGTTCGTTGGCCCTAGTTCGGTTTCAAGCTGCTTGATAGCTGCATGCATGGTCTGTCTTGAAGTGATATCACACGCAAACAGGCTTACTTTGACTTGTTGATATTGTTGAACAAGTTTATCGCGGATTTGCTGTAAAGGCTCAATTGCGAGGTCCATCAACCCTAAAGATGCTCCGCGCTTGGCAAACTGTTCTGCCAGTTGACTGCCAATGGCACCAGCAGCGCCCGTGATTAACACCACTTGCCCAGCATAGTTGTGCATGGTTGTACCTGATTCCATTGATCGATCACCATGGACATGGTGTTTATATTTAATGTTTGATCTGTAAGAGTGGTGATATCACAATAGCTGTTGAGTTACCTGGAGAACAGCATGGACGAGTTGTTGTTCGAAGATAGCAGATTGTCAGAGGAACTGGATTCGCGGGTACGATCCGACTTGCGGCAAGGTGAAAAGTTGCTTTGGGTCGGGCAGCCCCGTCCGGGCCGGCTGTCTCGGCAGGCCTGGCCGATTGTGCTGTTTGGAATTCCATGGACTGCTTTCGCGCTTTTCTGGATGGCCATGGCTTCCGGATTTATCTTCCTTGGTAATCAGAACCCTCAACCTGCTGGTCAAGGCTTCGATATATTTCGCTGGTTCTTCCCTTTGTTTGGTTTACCTTTTGTACTTGTCGGCTTGGGAATGCTGAGTTCACCGTATTGGTTCACCAGACGCGCCAGAAAAACCTGTTATGCCGTCACAACGCAGCGAGCCATCATCTGGCAGGCAGGCTGGTTTGGAAGCATGGAAATACGTTCGTTTGCACCTGCTGAACTCAACAGAATTCGACGAGTGGAATACGCTAACGGTGAAGGCGATTTAATATTCGAAGACTTGTTGACTATGGCACATTTCGAACGATCCAGACATCAGACCAGTATGCGGGCGGGTTTTATGGGCATCAGTAATGTTAAGAAAATTGAAGAGTTAATTACCAAGGCTCTATTGCATCCATCCAACGAGACACCTCAATCAGAAAACACTTCTCAGCAGTAACTTCATGCAACTGCAATTGCATGCATGTTATCGCTTGCGTACCTTTTGCCCGCGCGTTAGTGTCAAAATGTTACTGTTTACCGGTTGAGAAGATGATTCGCAACATTACCAGCATTTTATCTTTTCTGACCTTCATCTCACTTGCTTGGGGTGATGAACCACCGGTTGATTTCTTGCGGCAAATCAAACCGATTCTCTCGGACAAGTGTTTCCAGTGCCACGGCCCGGATGACCAACATCGTAAAGCTGGCTTAAGGCTTGATGTCGAAAGCCAGGCTAAAGGTAAACGCAAAAACCGAATAGCCATTGTTCCTCACGATCTGAAGCGAAGCACACTGCTCCAGAGAATTGAATCGGAAGACCGTGAAGATCGCATGCCACCACCAGATTCAGGCAAGCAACTGACCGAGGCTGAAATTCAATTACTGAAACGCTGGATCAGCCAGGGTGCTCACTGGGGGGATCATTGGGCCTATGTGCCACCCAAAAAGGCAGACAAACTGGTAACCATTGATGGCTACCTTATAGCCAGGCTTCAACGGGAAAAGTTGACCCAGTCGCAACCAGCCGACACGGTAACACTGATGCGACGGCTCCATTTCGACCTGATTGGTCTGCCACCAACTCCTTATGAAGTCAACCGTTATCGACCAGCAATGTATGAACAGATGGTTGATCGTTTGCTGGAACGTCCGGAATATGGTGAACGCCTCGCCAGCTACTGGCTTGATCTGGTCCGCTATGCAGACACCGTAGGTTACCATGGCGACCAGGATCATCATGCAACTCCCTATCGCGATTACGTTATTGACAGCTTCAACCGCAACGTACCGTTTGATCGTTTCACTCAAGAGCAGCTTGCTGGCGATTTGCTGCCCAATAGTGGCATGGATGAGAAAATTGCCACTTGTTACAACCGGTTGCTGCAGACTTCCCACGAAGGTGGCGTGCAGCCTAAGGAATACCTGGCAATCTACGCTGCTGCCCGTGTCCGCAATGTTTCCACAGTCTGGATGGGTGCTACGCTAGGCTGCGCTCAATGTCATAATCACAAGTTTGATCCCTACACCATCAAAGACTTCTACTCGTTTGCAGCATTCTTTGCCGATGTGGATGAAGAAAAGCACTTGCGAGGGGGAGGCAGTGACACAGTACCGACAAAACGCCCTCCTGAAATCATTGTTCATACCCGGTTACAACGAGAACGTCTTGCAGCATTGGAAGAAGTCATCCGCACCAATGAGAGAGAATTCAAGAATGCTACACCAGAAGCCAGAACCCAACTGGAGAGACAAATACGCCAGGCACGTTCCGATAAACTGCAACTGGAGAAAAACAGTCGAAAAGTCATGGTGACTCAAGCGGTTACTCCGCGCATCACCCGCATCCTCCCGCGTGGTAACTGGCTCGATGACAGCGGTCCAGTAGTGGAACCTGCTGTGCCTGAGTTTCTAGGTAAACTTTCCGTCACGGCTCGTCGTGCCAATCGGCTGGATTTAGCCCGCTGGCTAACCGATGAAAAGCAGGGTATCGGTGGGCTGACTGCACGTGTCTTTGTCAATCGTCTTTGGGCGCTTTTTTTCGGTCAGGGACTTTGCAGAAGTCTGGAAGATTTTGGCAATCAAGGTTATGCACCAGATCATCCTGAACTCCTCGATCACCTGGCAAACGATTTCATCGAGAGCGGTTGGAATGTCAAAAAGTTGATCAAACAGATTGTTATGAGCAAAACCTATCAGCAATCTTCTAACTACCGGCTTGAACTCAAGGATCGCGATCCAGAGAACAGGTTACTGGCCAGGCAAAGCAAGTTCCGCCTGCCCGGTGAAATGGTACGAGACAATGCTCTCTTAGTCAGTGGCTTGCTGGTTCTCGAACGGGAAGGAAAAAGTATCAAGCCCTATCAGCCGGCTGGTTACTATCGTCATCTGAATTTTCCCAAGCGAGAGTATCATCCCGATCTGAATCAACAACAATTTCGCCGAGGTGTCTATGTTCATTGGCAAAGGCAATTTCTCCACCCGATGATGAAAGCCTTTGATGCACCGAGCAGGGAAGAGTGTACGGTGCAACGGCAACGGTCGAACACCCCACAAGCAGCACTCGTTCTTCTGAACGACCCCACATTCCTCGAAGCAGCACGCCATTTTGCTCAGAAGATAATGTCTCACGAGCAACCCGATAACAAGTCGCGTATTCAACATGCTTTCAACAAGGCACTTAACCGGCAGCCAGACGATGCAGAGCAGGCCATTTTGCTGGACATGCTGACACACAGCAGAAACGCATACAGAACAAACCCTGAAGCAGCTCGAAAACTCATCACAGTGGGACTCACTAAGCCTGATGCAACGTTCGATCCAGTCGAACTGGCATCCTGGATGATGGTCAGTCGAGCCATTTTCAATCTCAGCGAAATGGTGACACGGAATTGAAAGGCAAACGAACCGAATGAACCCCTTTTCTTCCATCACACGCCGCTCATTTCTGGCCCGCAGTGGCATCAGCGTCGGCGCTCTTGCGCTGGGTGATTTGCTACACCGAGATTTGTTCGCCAGTGAACGTGGCTTGCCTGGGTTGCCTCATCATAAACCCAAAGCAAAGCGGGTGATTTTCCTCTACATGTCTGGCGGGCCAAGCCATCTGGAAACTTTTGACTACAAACCAGAGCTGGCCAAACACGATGGCAAACCGATGCCCGCTTCATTCACCAAAGGCCAGCCTATTGCCCAATTACAGGGTGCAGAACTCAGGGCTCAGGGGCCACTCACTCGTTTCGCTAAGTATGGCAAGAACGGCCAGTGGATCAGTTCCTTTCTACCCTGGCATGCCACCATGGCTGATGACATTACGATCATCCGCTCGATGGTCACCGATCAGATCAATCACGACCCGGCCCACACCATGATGAACACCGGCACCGCCATCAGTGGCAGGCCTTCGATGGGTTCGTGGATCACCTATGGCTTGGGCAGCGAATGCGACAACCTGCCCGGGTTCATCGTCATGACGAGTTTTGCAGGCCGGAATCCACAGCCTATCTCGCAGCGCATGTGGGGGCCTGGATTTTTGCCAAGCCGATATCAGGGTGTCGAATTCAATTCTGTAGGAGAGCCGGTTTCCTACCTCAAACCACCGGTAGGAATTACTTCCACTCAACAGAAGAGATTGGTGGATTCCATTATTTCACTCGACCAGCATCGCAATAAGCAGGCATTCGACCCTGAAGTGGAGACACGTATCAAAGCATACGAGATGGCGTTTAAAATGCAGACCGCGGTTCCCGAACTCATGGACATCTCCAAAGAACCAGCCAGTGTTCTGGAAAAGTACGGAGCCACACCGGGTGACGGGTCATTTGCTTCCAACTGTCTGCTGGCACGTCGGCTCGCTGAACGAGGTGTGCGTTTTATTCAACTGTATCATCGCGACTGGGATCACCACGGCGACCTGGTGCGCTACATGAACATCTGCTGTAATGCGACAGACAAGCCCACGTATGCGTTGCTCCAGGATTTGAAACAGCGAGGCATGTTGGACGATACCTTGATCATCTGGGGCGGTGAGTTTGGCCGTACGCCGATGTACCAGGGTAAAGGCGGTGTAGGACGTGATCACCACATCAAAGGATTTTCCATGTGGCTGGCAGGCGGAGGCATCAAGCCCGGCATCAGTTATGGCAACACTGATGAACTCGGATATCACGCTGTCGAGAATCCAGTCCATGTCCGCGATCTGCACGCTACTGTGCTGCATCAACTAGGAATCGACCATAATCGGCTTTCAGTGAAATATCAGGGGCTGGACATGAAGTTGACGGGAGTGGAACCGGCACGGGTGGTGAAAGAGATTCTGCTGTGAAAGTGAATAACAATTTGGACCCAATGTTGTCTTCGCAATACCAACTATCGCACAATGAACTTTTTCATTCCATTTCGCAGACTGGCTGAGTACTATTTACTCTTCCCACGTACTCTCCATGGAATGTCATGCTGCGCACTTCCTTACTTTTGTCATTGGCACTTGTTGCCTTGGGTTGTTCATCGAAATCTTCTACTTCCATAGTAACCAAGTACCGTATTGGTGTAGTGCCCAAGGGAACCACCCACGATCACTGGAAAGCAGTTCGTGCCGGGGCATTGCAGGCGGCACAGGAACTGGGCAACATCGAAATCCTCTGGGATGGCCCTTCGCGTGAAGATGAACGAGGCAGACAGCAGGAAATCGTCGAACGGTTCACCAGCACCAATTCAGTCAACGGCATCGTCTTGGCTCCGTGTGACAAAACTACATTGGTCGAACCCGTAAAAGCCGCCTTGGCGCAGAACAAATACATCGTCCTGATCGATTCTGACTTGGAAAACAAACCCGAAATACAAAACAATCCCTATTACCTCGGGTATGTTGCCACCAATAACAAACAGGGTGGCGTGGAAGCAGGCAAACGGGTGCTGGAATTGATCAAAGGAAAACCATCCGCACGCGTCATGATGATCCGCTACCAGCGAGGTTCAGAAAGCACCGAACAGCGTGAAGCTGGCTTTCGCGAAACCATTCAGGCCGCCCAGGCTGCTGGTCAGAAGATTGAACTGATCGAGCCACAAGATGAAGCAGGCGCTACTGTCAGTTCCGCTCAGCCGGTCGCTGAAAGATTGTTGCAGAAGGAACAGAACCTGGATGTGCTCTTCATGCCCAATGAATCATCCACTGCCGGGGCCTTGGCAGCCATGGAGGCGCTAAACCTTACGGATAAGATCAAACTCGTTGGTTTCGACATGAGCCAGACGTTAATTTCTGGAATGCAGACGGGCAAGATTCAAGGCCTGGTGTTACAGGATCCCTTTGAAATGGGCTATCAGTCTGTGAAACGCATTCATGATAAGCTTACGGGCAAACCCCGCACCGGAGACGTGGTCTTTTACACGGGCCTGGCCATGCTGACTAAGCAGAACATGGAAGAACCCCGCCTGAAAAACCTGTACGCCCGTCAGGAACAAGTCGTCAGTGGAAAGAAATAGGTATGTCACGATTGGAACTGCAACAACTTTCCAAGCGGTTCGGCAGCCAGTTAGCGCTGCGAAATGTTTCGCTGACTGTTGAGCTTGGAGAAGTGCATGCCCTGGTGGGTGAAAACGGTGCCGGAAAATCTACCCTGGTGAAAATTCTGTCCGGCGCGATCAGGCGTGATTCAGGCGACATCCTACTCGATGGAAAGGTGTTCAATCCACAGAACCCCCTGCAAGCCCGTCGAGCCGGCGTGGCTATGGTATACCAGGAATTAGCCCTGGCACCACATCTATCAATAGAAGACAACCTCATGCTCGGCATGGAACAGCACAGCCTGGGCTGGCTCATGCTGGGAGAGCAGAGAGAAAAGGTCCAACGAGCATTAAGCATACTTGATCATGCAGAACTTGATCCATCCATGAAGACAGGTAGTCTTTCGCCTGGCTTAAAGCAAGTAGTTGAAATCGCCCGGGCCATTGCCAACGATGCCAGGCTTATTATTTTCGATGAACCCACCAGCTCACTCACTCAAAACGATACTCAGAAACTTTTTGCACTCATCGACAAATTGAAGAAGCAGGGTACCAGCATTATCTACATCAGCCATTTTCTGGAAGAGGTACAGCGCGTGGCTGATCGTTACACGGTGCTCAGAAATGGCGAAAGTGTTACCAGTGGTGAGGTCAGTTCTACTCCCTCACGCGTCATGATTGAACAGATGATAGGAAGGCCTGCAGGGGAACTTTATCCACGTGTGCCTCATCAACTGGGAAAAACTTTGCTCGAAGTTGATGAATTGCAGGGGCAAAACCTGCCTCTGCAGATCAGCTTCCATTTACAGCAGGGCGAAATCATGGGGATTTTCGGCCTGGTGGGTGCAGGTCGTACCGAGACATTGCGTGCTCTTGCCGGGCTGGATCGGTCAACAGCCCGTACATTGTTTTGGAAGAACGAATCGCTGCTGAACCGAAATGCTTCATCCCGACTGCAGAAAGGCGTTGGTCTGTTGAGTGAAGACCGCAAAACCGAAGGACTCTCTACGACTCAAAGCCTCGAAGAAAACCTGACTCTGAGCCGACTGGAACCCTATCTCACAGCTGGCTGGCTCAATTGGCAAGAGCGAACCGAAGCAACAGAACACTGGCTGACACAGTTCAACGTTCGACATCGTCAAACCACCCAGTCTGCAGCAGAACTCAGTGGTGGCAACCAGCAGAAACTGGCACTGGCTCGCCTTTTTCACCAGGGAGCAGAGCTGATTCTGCTCGATGAACCTACCAAAGGTGTGGATATCGGCAGCAAGCAGGAAATCTATCGCCTCATTGGTGAGCAGGCTGCGCTGGGCAAATCTTTTATTGTGGTCAGCAGTTATCTGCCTGAACTTTTGGGAATCTGCGATACATTGGCAGTCATGGTGCGTGGCAAACTATGCAATAAAAAGCCCATACAGGATTGGACAGCACAGGAAATGATGGCCATGGCCACCGCAACTACCTGATGAAACCTATGCAACGAACCGGAACACTCCTGCGCTACCTGGGCCCTTTTGTGGGGCTCGCACTCGTCATTGCAGTCTTTGGTATTCTCAACTACCTCCACGGAACCGCTGACGATTTCCTCAACTGGAGCAACTTCCAGCTGCTGATTACCCATGCCAGCATCGTCGCAGCGGCAGGCTTGGGCATGACCATTATCATGATAGCCGGCGGTATCGATCTCTCCGTGGGTTACGTTATCTCTCTGGTCACCGTCATCATGATGATGACCTTCCGTTGGGTTATCAATGACCTCGCTGGCAGCGAAACAATGGCTGGTCTGGCTGCACTGGCAGCAGGACTGCTGACTGGTGTGGTATGCGGAACATTTAACGGCGTGGTGATTACGCAATGGAAAATCGTCCCGTTTGTTGCCACCCTCGCCATGCTGGGCATTGCACGAGGTGTTGGCATTTATTTTACCGAAGGCAGCAGACTCAGTTTTCCAACAGGCACTGGTCCATTACCGTGGATGACAGCCCTTCGCTCCATTGATCCAATGGCTGATTGGACCTTCTTTTCTCCTTCAGTCTGGAGCGTTTTCATACTCGGATGCATCGTGGCTGCGGTGCTGCGTTACACCGTATTGGGCAGGCACTGCTTTGCCATCGGTTCGAGCGAACCAACTGCACGGCTATGCGGCGTACGGGTGGAACGTACGAAAATCATGATCTACGCCCTGGCAGGATTACTAACTGGCTGGGCAGGGGTGCTGCAGTTCTGCCGATCAGGCGCCGGCTCACATGATGTGGGAGCAGGCATGGAATTGAGCGTGATTGCCGCCGTAGTCATTGGCGGAGGCAGCCTGAACGGCGGCGAGGGTACTATCCTGGGAACGATTCTTGGCGCTATCATCATCAGTGTGCTCGATAACGGTTGCAGCCGACTGAATCTCCAGCCGGATGTACGTTATGTGATTATTGCTGCTATCATCCTGGGAGTGGCTGCCCTCAACAGTTGGCGGAGCACCAAACGCTAATCCGTACTTGCTTGGCGGATCATATGATTCATCTCGCTTTACTACTACTCTTACTTCAACCTCCAGAAAAAGATGATCTCAGCAAGTACATCATCATTAGCGAGGGAACCATGCCGGTCATACTCTCCGCGCCGCATGGTGGCACGGTTGACATCCCTGGAGTGGAGGAAAGATCAGGTGGTGATACAGTAGCCCAGTTCACCACCGTGCGTGACATCAATACCGACCTGTTAGCTTTGGAACTTGCCGATGCACTCAAGAAAAAACTGAATGGCACACCTTATGTGGTGGTTGCCCGGTTCAGCCGAAAGTACATTGATGCCAATCGACCGGCCCAGGGAGCCTATGAATCTGAGAAAGCCAGGCCAATATACGATGCCTATCATCAAGCACTTGAAACAGCATGTAAAAAGGTCAAAAGCAAGTGGGGATCAGGCTTGCTGCTTGATATTCACGGCCAGGCAGTGCAGGCAGATGCCATCTTTCGAGGAACACTGAATGGCAAATCATTATCCCTGTTGAATCAACGATTTGGTTCTGCTGCACTTACAGGAAAACACAGTTTCCAGAAACGACTCGAAGAGAAGGGGTACCTGTTCAAGCCAGATTCCGAATCCAATGAAAAGGAAACACGTTTCACAGGTGGGTACATCACCCAGCACTATGGCAGCCACACTGGCTATGGAATCGATGCCATTCAACTCGAAATGGGTGGGAAATACACCGGCAAAGCCAACCGGGCAAAAACCGCCAGCGACCTGGCTGATGCCATCGACCATCATTTCAAGCATTTTGTTCTGCAAGATGATGCGGGTAACAACGAAAAGAAATAGTTATACTGGAATGTCAATCATGCTGGAAATAGACAATGCCTTTTGACTTACAGCCGACGCTGAAAGGTAACCTGATTACACTTCGTCCGTTGCGTGAAGACGACTTTCCCAGTTTGTTTGAAGTCGCCAGCGATCCGCTGATCTGGGAACAGCATCCGCAGCACGATCGGTACAAGGAAGAAGTATTCCGTGGCTTCTTCAAGGATGCGATGGCATCGGGCGGGGCGTTATTGGTGACTGATAACCGCGATAACAAGGTCATTGGCTCTTCCCGATTCAATGATTACGATGAAGCGCTGAAACAGATCGAGATAGGCTGGTCGTTCCTGGCCCGGTCGCATTGGGGTAGCACCTATAATCATGAAATGAAAGACCTCATGCTTCGCCATGCGTTTCAGTTTGTCGAAAGTGTCGTATTCCTGATTGGACCCTATAACCTGCGATCTCAATGTGCCATCGAACGAATTGGCGCCAAACGTATTGGCTATTCGAAAGATTCCAAGGGAGCCACCTGTGTGGTCTATCGCATCAATGCTTCAGAGTACAAGACGCGTACATGCTAAATGCGATCAGATTAGGAAATAGCATGCAGGATAGATCATTCCCCAAAAAACTGGACGTCATGGACGATGCAACAGCAGATATGCCGCGCAAGAAAACTCCGGCAGAGCGGCTGGCGATGGTCAGCGATGCCAACGATAACTTGCGTATCCTGGTGGCTGCAGGAGTCCGCTGGCAACATCCCGATTGGGACGAAGCTCAAGTTCAGAAAGAAATGGTAAGGAGAATGACGCGTGAAGCAGATTAGAATTTAACGATAATCTCACTCCGCCAAGATCTCATGAATCACCTCACCATGCACATCGGTGAGTCGCCTATCAATCCCATTATGTCTGACGGTCAGCCGTTCGTGATCGATGCCCATCAGATGTAGTAATGTGGCATGAAGATCGTAACACGTTGTTTTGTCTCGACCTGCCTGGTATCCGAACTCGTCGCTTTCGCCATGTGAGACACCAGGCTTCAAACCTGCGCCAGCCATCCAGGTAACTAATGTGCCGCCATTATGATCGCGGCCTGTGCTGCTCTGGGTAAAAGGCATTCTGCCAAACTCCGTGGTCCAGATGAGCAGCGTATCGTCGAACATTCCACGAGCCTTCAAATCCTGCACCAGAGCAGCAGTGGGCTGGTCAACCTGTCTGGCTGCTGGTGGCAACTCCTTTGCAATGTTGCCATGATTATCCCAGTTGAAAGTTGGTCCGCCTGCGCCGCTCCAGACCTGAACAAACCGCACACCCCGTTCCAGCAACCTACGGGCCAACAGGCAGTTTCTGCTGAAGCTGCCTTCATGTGCAGGGCGAGCTGTACCATAAAGATCATGCATCTTCTGAGGTTCACGTGAAAGATCAAACGCTTCTGGCGCGGCCAACTGCATTTTGGCAGCCAACTCGTACGACTGTACTCGTGCCTTGAGACGGCTATCTCCCGGATGTCCCTCGGCATAGCGTTCATTAAGTTGCTTGAGCAATGACAATCCTTCCTGGCTGGCTGCAGGTGTCACAAATTTGGCTGAAGCAGCAGCATGCAGATCAGGAATGGGACTTGTTCCAGAGGGATTGATCAGCGTGCCCTGATTACTGGCAGGGAGGAACCCCGCACCGAAGTTTCCCATGCCGTTGTAAGGCAAACCGCGTGAATCAGGCAACACGATGAACGCAGGCAGGTTTTCCGTCAGGCGCCCCAGAGCATAACTCACCCAGGCTCCTGCACAGGGAAAACCAGGCAACAGAAAACCGGTGTTCTGCAGGTAACTGGCCGGGCCATGTACATTCGTCTTGGAGGTCTGGGCCATCAGAAACGTCAGGTCATCGACACAGCGGGCGATGTGAGGAAACACATCGGTAACCCATCTGCCACACTGGCCATGCTGCTTCCAGGTGAAAGGCGATTTCATCAAGGGGCCGGGCACGCCGGTAGCAGAAGCCTTGATGCCAAAATCTACCTGTTGACCATGTCGCTTTTCGAGTTCAGGCTTGTAGTCAAATGTGTCCATCTGGCTCACGCCGCCGTTCATGAAAAGCTGAACGACACGTTTGATCTTGGCAGGGTGATGCAGTCCACCGTTGAATTCAGGGCGTGGCTTGTTGTCGTCAGCAAAACTGTCGCTGGCCAGCAGATGGGCCAGAGCCAGGCTGCCGAATCCATGTGTCAACAATTCACGACGGCTGAACGCCATGTTCTATTACTCGATGAAGAGAAATTCGCTGCTGTTGAAAAATACTCTGCATAAATTCGCCAAGCCATGTTTCTGAGCATAGACCGACCAGTTTTGCAGTTCTTCCACAGTTGCAGATCGACCGAATACCAGCTTAGACGCTGATTGCACCTGATCATGAACAGTGGAAGATGTTTGGCTGCACCGCTGAGCCAGGTGTTCCGCATAACGGAGCATGAACTGGTTGTTCCAGAGCGCCAATGCCTGCAGCGCTCCAACGGAAGCGCCTCGCACCGGGGCCGACTGCGATGCATCAGGGCAATCGAGCGCCTCCAGAAGTGGATCAGGCCGTGTGCGGAAAATATAGCGGTAAATGCTGCGCCGTCGAGAAGCCGGGCTGTCGACATCAAACTTGTCATAGTCAGCCAGTGGCGTTACATGGATGCCGGGCTTCATCTCGAAATGTTTCACCGGTGGGCCATACATGGTGGTATCGAGTTTGCCGGTGATCAACAGAATCGTATCTCGAACCGATTCAGCATCAAGCCTTTGACGGTTCATTCGCCAGAGCAGTCGGTTATCGGCATCGATGAGGGCAGCCTGGGCGTCGTGACGAGTGCTTTGCCGATAGGCACTACTGGTGACTATGAGCCGATGTAGTTTCTTAAGCGAGCCGCCGTTGTCACGGAAATCTATTGCCAGCCAATCGAGCAGTTCCGGGTGCGATGGAGTGCCGCCCATTTTGCCCAGGTCATTGGGTGTATCTACGATGCCTTTGCCGAAGTGATAATGCCAGACACGGTTGACGATGGTTCGCCAGGTGAGGGGGTTGTCATGATCACTAAGCCAACGGGCCAAGGCTGCCCGACGTGCTCCTTCGTGACTGGCATCTTTAAGCGTAAACTTGACAGGCACCACAGCGACGCTTGCTGGATCAGCTACTTTGCCCGGTTTGCGAATGTCGCCTCTTCGGAGAACGTGTACTTGACGTGGGACGGGTGAAGGTTTGAAACTGCCATCAGCGCTAAACTGATTAGTGCCACAATAGACCTTGTGAGGTGCAGGCAGCCTGGCGATTTGTTGTTTCAACTCTTCTTCCCAAATCAGCCTGGCCAATTCGCCCTGTTGCTCAGTTGTCCGGCCTGAAGTTTCCAACAAGGTCAGAATGGCAGAGGAGGGGAGAGGTTTGACTAAAGGAACAGGTTCAGCGGTCAACGCAAGACGAAACCTCCCTAACAGATGACTGCCTCCATGAAGTTGATCCAGTTCAACAGTGATGAATGTCCCATCCGCATAGCCAACAGGCTTTTCGAGAGTAAAGTATGCCTGGTGAGCCTGTCCTTCTGCAGGATGAATGCCCCACGCTGTGCTTGCAACACCGTCGAGAGCATGACTGATGTTCCAGCCTTCCTGGTTAAAGTCAGCGCTGGACTGTATGATCTTGATCGGAACTGCTGGTTGTGAGCTGTTTCTGGGTCGAATGGTCATTCGCACCTCGCTCAGGTGCAAGTTGCCATTGTCACACCGGCCAGGCCCTTGCTTGGGCAGTGTTTCATCGCACAACACTTCGAGTCTCAGTCCGGTGATGTTTTGCAGCGAGGTATGGAAGCTGATCTGGTAGCAATCCTTGTCCGGTCGATTGCCCACTGCGAGGATGGATTTGTCTAACAGAGGTTTCAGAATGGAACCTTCTTTCGATTTACATTGAACAGGCGTCTGTATCATCCAGGGTTGCTGTTGTTGGCGCCAGTCTTTTTCGAAGGATGCAACTTGATGTTGTCTTACCTGCGTGTGCAGCAATGGGTTATTATGGTTTTTCAGTGCTTGTAGCTTGTTCAGCATTCCTTCCAGTGCCTGCCGCTGTTGATGTGTTGCCGGGTCAATGTCGTAGGTGCGTTCAGCCTTATCAATACCTGCAAACACTGCCTGCAGCGAATAATAATCGTTCAGAGTAATGGGATCGAATTTATGATCATGACAACGGGCACAATGCACTGTCAGCCCGGCAAAGGTGGACATGGTGGTGGTTACCATATCATCACGATCGAGGTAATGAGCTATCTGTCTATCGAGGGAGTCTTCACGAATGCCCATCAGGCCACTCTCGTCCCAAGGCCCGGCTGCAAGGAATCCAGTTGCAGCTACCAGCGATGGCTTGTCAGGAAAGAGCACATCGCCTGCAATCTGTTCTTCGATCATGCGGGCATATGGAGTATCTTCGTTGAAGGCGCGGATGAGATAATCGCGGTAGGGCCAGGCGTTGGGCCGTGGGCGGTCCTGATCCTGCCCATGCGAATCAGCATAGTGTGCCACATCGAGCCAGTGCCGTGCCCAGCGTTCGCCATACCGAGGACTGGCCAGCAGCCGGGCAACCACTTTTTTATAAGCATCGGGCGAATTATCCTGCTCGAAAGCTGTCCACTCCTGTGAAGTGGGAGGCAAGCCAGTCAGGTCGTAGGTTACCCGGCGAAGCAGTGTTCGTTTGTCTGCTTCTGGCGAAGGGTGAAGCCCTTTTTCCTCAAGCTTCTGTAGCACAAAAGCATCAATCGGTGTTCTTACCCATGCATGTTTTAATGAAGGTGGGATTGGAAGTGTAAGCGGTTTGAACGACCACCAGATCGGTTCTGATTTGACAGGTTCGTCACCCGCTGCACTGAATAACAGCAGGCAGGCAATCATCAGCGAAATACATTTCGTCCATCGGGAGAACATGTTACCAACTCAACGGGCGGGTACAACAGGCAGTCTTAACAGCATAGCCTATCGTACAGGCGTGTCACAATAGAAAACGCTGTTAAAACTCTGCCTCTTTTATGGACCTAACGGACCATCATCAGGCAGCTTCCGTAATGATGTTACTTCTCGCTTGGCTCCTACCAGTTCATCACGCATGCGTTCGATCTCACGATCAATCTGTTCCGGCGTTGCTCCCAGTTCGCGTAATACGAATTCAGTCAGTGACAAGGCAACTTCACCTTCGCCTGCAAAGACCTCATTCGCACCCGCCTGCAGAAGCGCATCGACTTCACGCAGATAGGTGGTACGGGCAATCACTCGAATTTTGGGGTTTATCTCCCGAGCAATACGAATAACCTCTGGGGCAGTTTGAATACCTGAGGAGGTAATCAACAAGGCAATGGCATCCGCAATACCCGCTGCCTGCAGTATTTCACGGTGGGAAGCATCTCCATAAACTGCTTTTCTTCCTTCGCCTCGCAAACGTTGCACGGTATCACGATTCATTTCAATAATCGTTGGCTCAATCTCGCTTTCTAAAAGCAGTCTGGATACGGTTTGTCCAATGGGTCCGTAGCCAATTACCACCGCTCGATAGACTTCCGAGGGCGCCTCGGAGGCATGCAGCAAATCTGGTTCAAGACGTGATCGCCTGGTCAGCTTTTCCCAGAGTTTCGGATGCGACTTCAGCATCTTCTCAATCGAATCCACGGCTCGATACAAGAGTGGATTGACGCTGATGGAAACGATGGCGACGAACACGAGTGCATCGCTGGAGCCCGGTGGCAGAATATGCAATTCTCGACCCACCGCTGCAAGGATAAATGAAAACTCACCGATTTGAGCCAACACTACCGCTACGGATATGCCTACCTTCACCGGATAGCCTAACCAAAGCACAATGAAAAGTGCAGCCAGGGGTTTGCCGACGAGCACAATTACCAGCGTGCTGAAAACTACCCAGGGGCTTTGCACAATGAAGCCGGGATTGAACAGCATGCCTACAGAAACAAAAAAGAGAACAGCAAAAGCATCACGCATTGGCAACGCTTCCGAGGCAGCACGCAAGCTGAACTCTGAGCGGCCCACCACCATACCAGCCAGGAAAGCTCCCAGGGCCATGGAGACATCAAAGACCTTGGCTGAACCAACGGCAATTCCCAGTGCGACCACAAGCACTGTCAATGTGAATAATTCCCTCGAACGTGTCTCAGCTACCTTGCCGAGAATCCAGGGAATTAACTTCTGCCCAACATAAAACGTGAATACGATCATCATGCCGAGTTTGGCCAGAGACCACAGGAGCGACTGTATCGTTTCCCACACCCCACCCCGGTTCTCGCCAAAAATGGCTGGGAGCAGCACCAGCACGAGTACAGTGAATATATCCTCCACCACCAGCCAGCCGACAGCAATGTGACCAGATGGAGTGTGCAGATCATTATTATCCGATAGTACGCGAACCAGCACCACCGTACTGGCAACTGATATAGCGAGGCCAAAAACCAACCCTGCAGACCAGCCCCAGCCAAATCCGATCGCCATGATTATACCCAGAATCGTTGCTACCAGGCTTTGGCCTACTGCTCCAGGAATGGCAACACGCCGAACCTGAAACAATTCTTCCAGGTGGAAATGTAAGCCGACTCCGAACATGAGCAGTATCACGCCGATTTCAGCCATCTGCTCTGCCAGTTCTCGATTGGCAACAAAGCCAGGCGTATGCGGCCCGACAGCAATCCCAGCCAGCAGGTAGCCGACAATGGGGGACAAGCCCAGCCGGTGCGTAATGTATCCCAGCACCAGGGCAGCGGTCAGACCCAGGGTCAGTGTCAGAATCAAATCAAGGTGTTGATGCATGCAATCTCCTACTGCTCAGGTTATCAGTGAGATTGCGAGTGGAAACCCATATTCAGAAGACAGAAATGAGGTAAGGAGGGACAGGGGTAAAGAGAGAAATTTGATAGAGGTGAGATGCATTTAACTTTTCTTCAAAATAATTGAAAGGAAAAATGCCTGGCCAGACAGTATTCTTGAGTAAGCGGATTGAGGACTTGTACGCTTGGTAAAACGCCTGGCCATGCCACTGACAGACTGGGTGAATGTACATGCGATGGCTAACGCCAGCGATGGACAGTTGCTCTATCGTTTTGCACGGCTGGGCGAACAACAGGCATTCAGCGTGCTGATGAAACGGCACGGTTCCTTAGTATGGGGAGTCTGTCGGCGATTGCTGATTCGACATCACGATGCAGAAGATGCCTTCCAGGCTACCTTCATTGTTCTGGCTCGCAAAGCTGCAACTTTGCGACAACCCGAACAACTGGCAGCCTGGCTGCATGGCGTTGCACAGCGTACAGCCTGGCAGATAAGTCGCCAGCAGAAACTCAGTCACGCGATGGAACCCTTACTGGATATTCCAGTAGCTGACGCACAACTGGCAACCTGGAAGGAATGCCGACAGATCATTGATCAGGCAGTGTCAAAGTTGCCTGCATCATTGCGGATTGTGTTCCTGCTTTCGCAGTATGAGGAACAAACGACGCTCGCGATTGCCAGGAAACTGGGTGTGCCTGAAGGCACCGTGGTTTCAAGGCTGCATCGGGCACGGAAACTGTTGCAAGGCTGTTTGAATCGGCACGGCATTACTTCAGCGGCTGGCGCTGTCACAATCTGCTGGGGCTTATCCTTGCCGGAATCCCTCGCTGCTGCTTCCTTGAAAACCATGTTCACTGCTGTCCCTTCACTGCTGGTGGTGGGGCTTGCTCAAGGAGTTCTTTCGACCATGTTCTGGACAAAATTTGCTGCAGTTTCTGCCATAGCATTGTCACTGGGTGTAGCAGGTACTGGCACAGTTACTTTGCTGGCACAGGGTAGCTCAGGGAAGAAGTCCGCTACTTCATCAATTCAAGATGCTCAGTCTGGACGACAGGATCGCATCAAGCAACTGGAAAGTCAGTTACTTGAGGCACGTGATCGTGAATTAACGCTTCGTGCAGAACTTGATTCCATGAAGAAGCGTGTCGAAGATGTACAAATGCGTTTGGAATCGGAAGTGCAGAAAGAGCGAAAACTGCAGGCCTTCCTGAGCGATAAGATGGTGGCACAGGAAAAGGAGCAACTGGCTGATCGCGAGAAGATGATCCTGCGTGACAAGATGGAACTGGAAAAGCGTAGAGCCATGAGGCTGAAAGATTACACGGAAGCGAGAGAACTGCTTGCAAGTGAAATCAGCGAGTTGCGTAAAAGAATGATGGAACATGAACGAGTAATGGACGAAATGATGAACCGTCAGGCTGCTATCGACATAGCGAGGGAGAAAACTGATGTTTTGAAACTCTCAATCGAGAAGGTTCGTGCACAACTGGGTGACAAGCATGAAAAAGTACAGCAACTGACTTCAGAGTATGAAAAGAATCGTGCTGAGATGCAGGAGTTGTTAAAGCAGAAGATACGGATGCCTGCCAACGATGATCGCGAGCTGTTGCAATCGCAACTGAAACTGCGAGAAAAGCTTCTGCTCGAAGTCGATGAAAAGCTGCTGCGGAGCAAGCTCAAACTTGATTAATCACCATTGATGATTTTCAAACCCAGCGGCAGATCGTCTCCGAACATCTGCTGCTGTTCTTCTTTCTCCAGCGAGCGTTGATGCTCCACCAGATCAAGGTAGCGATGAGGCGCCTTAAACTCTTCCAGCGTCTTTAATACCCGGCTGCGCAGCACTTCATCGATATCGAGGCCACGCAGTCCAATGCGGCGGGAGATGTTCGTCAAAGTCCACAACCAGAGCTGGCGGTCTGAATCATGCCGTGGTTGATAAGGCAACAACTGTTCAATCCAGCGACTGACAACCTCGGCGGTGACAATATTATTAATGGGTGCATACAGCATCGAGCGGGAACCCAGCCTGGCCAGCGCCCATGGGGTTGCAAGCTGCACAGGAGGTCGGCGGTACTGCTTGAGCAGTGGTTCTGCCAGCAGTCCTTTGACTTTGGGTTCGAGCCGTTCCAGGCTGGCGACTGCTCGCCACATTTCAGCCAGCTCATTGGGATTGGGCCTGATAACGGGCGATTTACCTGCCAGCAATACCGGCCTGAGGCGATCAAGTAACGTGATCTGCAGGTTGGGAGCAAGTCCACCACTGACACGCCGCCAGAGTATCCAGAAATCGGCGCCGCCTTCGTTACCGGATCGACCCGGCCCGCATAGCATTTTCCAAAGCTGATCGATACGAAAGCGATCACGGCTGTCGCCATAACCAGGCCGCAGGCAGTAGCCTGTCAGATGATACCAGCGCGAGAGATGTGAAGGAGAACGCCTTCGCTGTTCAGCTACCTCAAGCAGACTATCAGCCAAACGTCTGCACAACGACGATGGCCAGCTGCGCCTGGATGCATCCAGCAGTCTTTCCCACGTTTTCGTTAATTGTTTTGCGGGTTGTTCATCCTGATGGGAGAAAACCGTCCGAAGTTCTGCCAGCGCCGCTTCGATTCGATCTTCGGGAAACGCATGCTCAGGCGATTGTTCGACGACAGATGGTGCAGGTTCGGTTGATTCTTCTGAAGCGGGATCGACTGAAACAGCATCGCGCGTATTGAATTCAAGTCTCCATCGATGCGGACTGTTTTGCGCTACCAGGGAAAGTTCCAGCGTGCCAATGGGTGTCAACGTGCTGGTGAGTGTGACGGGTACACCTTTGGTGCCTGATCGCTTTCCTCCACGCAGAAGCGTTTGTAGTGGCGCCAGTTTTTGCAGTTGGCTTGGAGGAATCTTGAGCGTTGCCCCAGCCTGATCCTCATCTCTTACGGTGGAAGTGTAGAGTGGAAACTGAACAGGCTGGCCTAGTGACAGTTCCAGCACCGGTTCATTCAATTCAATCGTCTGTCCTTCTTCCATGTGTTGTGGAACGACACAGAGCATTTGCGTAGCATCATCACGTGAGCCGATGGCCATGTAGTAGGAACGGGCTAATCCGCCTGCGATAGCTCTACCGCCATACTCGCGTTGCCTGCCAAAATATGCTGCACCCAAAGCCACAGACAAATCAAGCGATGGAGTCGTAAGAATAATCGGCTGCCAGTCTGCACCAAACCAGTTCCGCATCACTTGTAACATGCGCTCACGCAAAACCGGTGGGGTAAAAACCCCGCCATTAAACAGAATAGCAGCAGGTGGTTCTGCAAGTGTTTGATGATGCTGACGCAGAAAATTTGCCAGGTGTCGGGTGATGGCTGCATCGCTGACGAAAGGCAGCCCCATTTCATGGATGCCAGTTGTTTTGGATCGAGCCGGTTCACTTTCCCACGATACTTCTGGGAAGAAGCCTTCCATCAGTTGCTCTTCCAACTCAGCAAGCGTCAGGCTGGTAGATAACGATGATGCAACAACCGATTTGCCTCGACCCATGATGGCGACAGGATATTCGTTCGGGCCATTCATTGTCAGAATGGCTTCCTTGGCAGTTCGAGCAGCTTGCGTCAACTGTCCGAATCGTCCTGCATCCAGCTTGCCTGCCTTCAATTTGTCTTCGAGCAAATGGGCAAGTGCCAGATCCATATTATCGCCGCCCAGCAGCAGGTGATCGCCAACAGCTTTGCGGACAAACCCCAGCGTGCCTTCCTCAGCAACGCATTCGATGAGAGAAAAATCGGTGGTGCCTCCACCCACATCCAGCACCAGGCAAGTCATCCCTTCTTTTAATGGCTGCTTGCGCCTGCGATCCCGATCAGCCTGCGCAATCCACGCATAAAACGCAGCTTGTGGCTCTTCCAGCAAAGTGACATTCAAAAATCCTGCACGCCTTGCTGCTTCAGCAGTGAGTTGCCGGGCTACATCATCAAACGATGAAGGTACGGTAAGTGTGATACGTTGCTCTTCAAACCGTGCTGGGCTTTTCTCTGCCTGCTGTTGATGATTCCACGATTGTGCCAGGTGCTGCAGATATCGTGTGGAAGCATCCACCGCAGAGACTTTGGGAACATCGCTGGAAGCACCCCAGGGCAGAATAGCTGCCTGGCGATCTACCCCATCGTGACACAGCCAACTTTTGGCCGATGAGACGAGTCTGCCTGCGACTTTCGCTCCCCAGGTACGTGCCGCTTCGCCAACCATGTATTTTCGTTCGGCATCCCAGGGCAGGGCAGCAGCACCAGCAGGCAACTCATGCTCGCTGGGCAAATACAGAAACGAAGGCAACAGCGGCTTGGCGTCAACATCACCCGGTGCAACCAGTTGAACTACAGGAATGGGCAGCAAATCGTTCTTACGTTTGACCATCTCCACTGCCGCCAGCGCGCAGTTCGTCGTGCCCAGATCGATGCCAATGGAGTATCGTGCCATACCCCGTAGGATATGAGGAGCCTGTTGCCAGAAAAGAAGTGTCGCGAGCAATCCTCCATGACCCTGAATGACCTCATCCTGACAGTATTGCTGGGCTTGATGGCCTTGCTCTACGCCTCCATTGGTCATGCTGGTTCATCAGGCTACCAGGCTTCCATGGCAATCATGGGTGTGTCTGCAGAACTCATGAAGCCAACTGCATTGTGTCTGAATGTCATCGTGGCATTGATAGGAACGATTCAGTTTGCCAGCCGGGGTTATGTTCAGTGGCACAGGCTGTTCTGGTTGATTGTGGCATCGGTACCTGCTGCCTACCTGGGTGGTTTCTTCACACTGCCTGCTGGGTGGTACTTCATCGCTGTGGCTGTTGTCCTATGGTTTGCTGCAGTCAAGTTGTGGCTGACACCCAGACAGGCAAGCCAGAATACTGAGGAAATCTCCAGACCCTTAAACCCATTTTTGTTACTTGTTGCAGGAGGTGGGTTGGGGTTTCTTTCAGGATTGACCGGTACAGGTGGTGGCATCTTTTTGACCCCGTTGCTGATACTCTGTGGCTGGGCCACCCCTCGCCAGGCAGCTGGGTTGTCAGTGGCTTTCATTCTCGCCAACTCGCCCGCAGCCTTGATTGGCTGGTGGAATAAGCAGACGGGTCCGGTCGAAGTGCCTGCCTTGTTACCATTGTGGATGATTCTGGTTGCAGTATGCGGCTGGCTCGGCTCCTGGTTTGGCAGCAAGTATGGCAGCCCGATCATCCTCCGACGCTTGTTATCGCTGGTACTCATCATTGCCGGTTCTAAACTACTTTTGCAGGGGTTAAAATAAGAGTGCTCGGTGCTCAGTACTTAGTCCTGAGTGCTCAGTACTTGGCTCCAAAGGAGCCTCCGATTTTAGCCAGGCCCGGCAGGGCCTGGTAAGATGCAAAGCGAAACCAAGCTCCGAAGGAGCGCTCGACAATCACTCGGAGATATGACATGTCGGTTCTGCTCATCACCTGCTGCTTGCTGCTTCAATCACCTGGCAAAACCGATACTGCGAAAACAGAACAACCAAAACCCAAGCCAACCCTCAACCAACTCCTGGCCAAACTGAGGGACTTGAGCAGTGAGCAACAGGCGGAACTCAAGAAACTGAACACCGAATATGCAGCCTTGATTGCAGAGCTCGAAGCTGAACGGGACAGTAAACTGGCTGCGGTCTTAAACAAAAATCAGAAGGAACAAATCGCCAGGCTACTGGCAGAAGAACTGGATCAATACAGGGTGGTCTTAACCGCCAAGTTCAATCGCCCCGGTCAGTTGTTCAAGCCCATGAAAGATATTCTGGGACTTGATCAGTTGATGGCTCGTCAACGACTGGATGTAGCGCTAGGCAAACCGGTTGCTGAGAACTTGCCTAAGGCAAAAGCAGAAGCTCTGGTCAAAGCGTTCACTGCAGCCGGCGCGAAGGTGATCATGGAGAAGCAGGAAGGGCGATAAGGAAAACTAAAATGCAAAACGTTTTCTTGCGATAAACCCCTTATGTATCGGCGGCAAGTCCCAATCGGGTTCTGCTTCATCCAGTTCCATCTTTATCAGGTCTGATTCCTCAACTAATCTCAGTAAATACTCTTTATACTTTTGGACTAATTGCTGCTCCAACTCAGCAATAGTTGTTGCCTTGCAGCGGATGTTCGGCATGGAACGGACAAAGGCAACATAATAGGGACGTTCTGTCGAGGGATTCTTGATAATCTCGTAGTAAAGGAATTTGCCTATGCAAGATTCGAATAAAGTAAAAACACGCTGATATGCCAATTGCCAGGGGCGATGCTCCTTATCTAAGCAATCAACTATCAATTTCATCGAATTCCGTGCTCTAATGTAGTTGTCTGGTTTCTCAACGGGTGTAAGTTCCAGGTGATGACTGACCTGTTCACGTTTGTGCCAGTTTTCAAAGTTTGTGGATTCACCAACCAGGAACTCCTTTTTCGCAAGCGTCGTTACTTGCCATTCTGGTGTAAAAGTAAAGGGTAATTCGATTATTTTTATTCCTGCAGTGAATCGATGATTGGTCGGCACAGGTGGCAGCTTGCAGACAGGTTCAAAGGAAACCAGCATCCAACTTATCAAGATCGTTAGCATGGCAACCTCCTCATGGTTCATGCTTTTGCTGTGCTATACCAAGGTGCCAAAATGCTGCAAGTCAGCAATTCTCTTCGGCACGCAGTCTAAAACGTAAACTGTAAACCCAGGAGATAGCCGTTATCGAACCAAAGAGGTGGTTGAGCCAGAAGCGGGCCATACAGGGGCACGCCATAACTGGGAGTTTCATTTCTCTCCACTTCGATGAAGTCTTTATCCTGCAGCATCTTCAATAAATACTGTTTGTAGTCCGCAAGCAATTTCTGCTCCAATTCTCCCATGCTCGTTGCCTTGCATTGAATATTTGGCATCGAACAAACTCTGGCGGCGTAATACGGTGATTTGATAGTAGGAGTATGCAGTAACTCATACATCAATACTTTCTTGATGTACGGGAAGTCGGACCAGCTTAGTTGAATGTCCAAGTGCCAGGGGCAATGATGTGCTTGCTTTTCTTCATAGCCGATTAGGCCGTAAAGTCGTGTACAGAATCTCTGTGCTTTGACTGGCACTATCACAGAGTAATCTGTTCTCTTTACAAAGACTGATTTCCAAGTTTCCCTGTTTGATTTTGAAGGGATACTTTCTACCTTGCTGTCACGTTCAGCAAGTTCAACGACTTTCCATTGCTGAATACGAGAGTGATTGTCACACGTTGCAATAAGCTTGAGCATTCTCGGCGTTTTTACTGACTGCCAGGAACAGCAAGAAGAATGATGTCAGCATGGTAACCTCCTTTTGGTTCATGCTTTCTCTGTGCTATAGCAAGTGGTCACAAATGCTGCAATATGGCTTTGTTCCACTGCAAAACACACAAAATAACATATCAAACAGGCCGTTATTCCCCAATTTCCCTTTGCACTCACGGAACTTTGTAGAGTAGATTAGGGTTAGCTCATAAAGCCGTTTGTTTCATCCAGAACGCTATTCGCCTATCAAGGAATTTCGCTATGTGGGGCATGTCTACCGGTGGCATTGGTCGACGTCATTTTCTGAAACATATGGCTGGCTTCTCCCTGATGGCTGCTCCCAGCATCAGCTTTGTGCAGGGCCTGCATGCTATGCAGAGCAAGCTCAAAAAGGAGAACAAGAGCATCATCATCCTTTGGATGGATGGCGGCCCCAGTCATATGGATACCTGGGATATGAAGCCGGGTGAATCGACAGGCGGACAGTTCAAGCCGATCAAGACCAGTGCCAATGGAGTCATGATCAGCGAGCATCTGCCCCTGGTTGCGAAGCAGATGAAACATTTGAGCCTGGTCCGTTCGCTGGTAACGAATGAAGGTTCGCATGAGCGTGGCAGAACACTGATGCATACTGCCTACGCTGCCAACCCTGCCATCACATTCCCCAGCCTGGGAGCGGTTGCTTCGCAGCAGATTGCACCTAAGGAACTTGCTATACCCTCGTTTGTAAGCGTGAGTCGTCCCTCTGAAGGCCCCGGCTTTCTGGGCATGACTTATGCACCGTTCAATGTACAAAACCCAGGCAGCATGCCTGATAATGTTGATCTGCCTCGCGACCTCGGTGATGAACGCAGCAAAATTGTGCGGGGTGATTTCCGTAAACAGTTCCTCGCCAAGGTAGAGAATCAGTTTGCTGCCCAGAATCGTGGCGTTGCAGCCAGTGCCCATACCGATGTATACAAGAAGGCATACGATCTCACTTACTCACAACTCAAGAACGTCTTCGATCTGAAGATCGATGGCAACAAAGCGATGGACAAGAAGTACGAAGAGATGTATGGCACCGATACCTTCGGTCGCGGTTGCCTGCTGGCCCGCAAACTGGTTGAAGCGGGTGTTACCTGTGTGGAAGTCACACTCGGTGGTTGGGATAATCACAACAACATATTCCAAGCATTACACAACAGCAGTACACCAAGTGGCACAGGCATGAACAACCGTACCGGACTCCTGGATCGATTGGATAAAGGCATGGCTGCCCTGGTTCAGGATCTCGTAGATCGAGGTATGTGGAAAAACACTGTTGTAGTCTGGATGGGTGAATTCGGGCGTACGCCGAAAATTAATCAGAACGGCGGACGTGACCACTGGGCCCGCTGCTGGTCAGTGGCACTCGGTGGTGGTGGCATCAAAGGCGGCATCGTTCACGGCTCCACCGACAAAGACGGTACCAGTGTTAAAGACGACCCATGCACAGTGGGTGATCTCTTCGCAACTCTCTACACAGCTATGGGAATCAATCCCGAAACGGAAATTCGCGATCCATTGGGACGACCTCGAAAAATTTCAGGTGAAAAAGCAGGAAAACCGATCAGCACCCTCATTTAACCGGCTTGTTGCCCCTGATACTGCTGACAGGCAATTTCCGGGAGTTACTCAGGATCAGCAAGTTTTTCATCTTCTCTGCAGGTGTTAGTTTACGCTTCCTGTGGCTCTTCCGCAGTCATGAATTTCATGGCTCATCTGACCCTTACTATTTACCATTCTTTGCAAGTATGCCCTTGCATAAGTACCTTTCACTGCTTAGAATCCATTGTCCATACGACGACGAAATGACTTTGATAGTGCTGAACACAGTTGATCATTACAGGATGTAATGCTCGTGTTGATAAGGCTGTTAGAGCAGTGGAATGCTTGACATTCCGTTTATGACTCGCAACGAAAAACTGGCGCATGCCCCTTTGGTTGGTCTTCCAGGGATGTTTGGACCGACGAGTGCTTCGTTGACCAGATTGTCCCTTGACCTCTCCGCCTTCCGATGAAGCGCGAACTCAAGGCCACCAGAGGAAACGTGATGAAAACGGCAAAGCCCATTAAGAAGAAGAAAACCAAAAGCAAACCCGCTATGGTCTCCGTCAAGAAAAGTGCAGCTGCTGTCAAAACCAAAGCCAAAACCAAGTTGACCACCATCAAGGTGCATACACAGCCGGAGATGCCTGAGTTTTATCTTCCCACCATCTACTCCTCTGATCTGCTCACTCCTGAAGAAGAACGACAGCTCCTAACCAACTTCTGGGAAAACAAGAAAGAACTGGTTCGCCAGCTTCTCAAACATTACGCCAAGCAACTCAAGCAGCATCGTCCGCCGATGGAACCCTGGCCCATGGCCCAGTTCATCCGCGAACATACCACTTACGAAGTGCGCAAGCATACCAGTATCAAGCCAGTCTTTGAACGCTATGTGACGTTCAAGCATCGACTGGCTTCTGCCAACATCCGCCTGGCTGCTCACGTCGCCAAGCGTTTCCGCCATCATGCCCTGGCTTATACCGATCTCCTGCAGGAAGCAGTGTGTGGTCTGATGCAGGCGATTGATCGCTTCGATGTCAGCCACGGTACACGATTGGCAACCTATGCAACCTGGTGGATTCGTCAGACTCTGCAGATAGCAGTAGCTCGTCAAAGCCACCTGGTGAGCCTGTCGCCTCACCATCTGCAGGAACTTGGCCTCTTGCAGCAGGAATCAGAAGCACTGGCTCATGGCGGCAAGCACCTGCCTAGTTCACAAGAACTGGCCAAGCGTACTGGCAGCAGTCTCGAACACCTGACTCACTTGCAGACTGCTACACGAACTCCTGTAAGTTTGAATGCTGTTCTCGATGATGACAGCGATTTCAAGCTCACCGAAGCGATGCCTGACAACAATACAAACATTCTTCGCGATAACAACGAACGCCAGGAAGCACTCAACTACCTGATGGATAACCTTCGTCCTCGTGAACGGAAAGTGCTCGACCTACGTTTTGGCCTGACCGGCGCCGGCGCTCACAGCCTGCGACAGATCGGCCACTTGCTTCGCATCAGCAAGGAACGCGTGCGTCAGATTCAGAACCGTGCTTTAGAGAAGCTTCGAGGTTCTGCTGAACGAGTTGGATGGGAGCCAAATCTACTGCTCGACTGATGCTTTGGTACTGATTGATAAGAAAACCAGGCATTCGCCTGGTTTTCTTCGTTTCAGGCTTCTCACAATCTTCAACCGGTCGCGTCGCTACTTAATTTGACCGGTTTCCTATACTAAACAGTTGCCATGTACTTCCGGAGGATTCTCCCTCAGTCCGGAGTTTGCAGCCAGACTTGGGGACAGGAACTTTATGAAACGTAATGATATTCGCAATGTTGCCATTATTGCTCACGTCGATCATGGCAAAACAACCTTAGTGGATGAAATGCTGCGTCAGTCGGGTCTCTTCCGTGCCGGGGAACTCGAAAAGCTCGAAGGCGGCCAGCATGGCCTGATCATGGATTCCAACCCGCTGGAACGTGAACGAGGCATCACGATTCTTGCCAAGAACTGTGCCATCAAGTGGGGCGATACCAAGATCAACATCATTGATACGCCGGGCCACGCTGACTTTGGTGGCGAAGTGGAACGTGTGCTCCGCATGGCAGATGGTGCTGCACTACTGGTGGATGCTGCAGAAGGCCCCTTGCCTCAGACGAGGTTCGTGCTTCGCAAGGCATTTGAATGTGGACTGAAACCTATTGTGGTCATCAACAAGATTGATCGGCCCGATGCGCGTGTTCAGGAAGTGCTCAACGGCATCTTCGATCTCTTTGTCGATCTCGATGCCGATGATGCTACCTGTGATTTCCCGGTAGTATATGCATCAGGCCGCAATGGCTGGGCCAAGCTGAGCATGGATGATGAAAGCAAGGACTTGCGCCCACTCGTTGAAACCATCATGAAACATGTCCCTCCACCTGATGTGAACATGGAAGCTCCTGTACAGTTCCAGGTGAATAATCTTGATCACAGTGAATTTGTAGGCCGCATCGCAGTTGGCAAAGTCTACGCAGGCAAACTCAGGAAGAATCAGCGGGTTGCAGTGCTCAGCCGCGATAACAAACGGACTGATTACAACATCAAACAACTGCTCACCTTCGACCGATTGGGTCGAAACGAAGTGGAAGAAGTCACCGCGGGAGATATCTGTGCTATCGTCGGCCTGACTGATGTGGAGATTGGTGATACGGTAGCAGATATCGATCATCCCAATCCACTTCCGGCTTTGAAAGTGGATGAGCCTACGCTTACCATGCTCTTCCGCATCAACGATTCGCCCTTTTCAGGCCGCGATGGTGAATATGTCACCAGCAGGCAGTTGCGGGATCGACTGTTCAAGGAACTTGAACGGAATGTAGCTCTGCGCGTGGTGCCTGTCGAAGGCAAATCAGATGAGTTCATGGTATCAGGCCGCGGTTTACTCCACCTCGGCATTCTGCTGGAGACCATGCGCCGCGAAGGTTACGAACTCTCTGTCGGCAAGCCTCGAGTCATCATGAAAGAAGAAGGGGGCATGAAGCTGGAACCGGTGGAATATCTCGTTATCGAGTGCCCGCAGGGTTCTGTCGGTGCTGTCATGGAACTGGTGGGTAATCGCCGGGCTGAGTGCCTCAAGATGGATGCTCGCGGAGAATTGACTCACTTGGAGTTTACCATCCCGGCACGCGGCCTGATCGGTTTAAAAACCCGATTGTTGACTGCCACCAGCGGGCAGGCGATCATGCATCATACCTTTTATGACTATCAACCGAGCCGGGGCACCATTCCATCACGTGTGAACGGAGTGATGATCGCTACGGAAACCGGGCCAGCTACTTTTTATGCCATCGAAGGACTGCAGGATCGAGGCGTCATGTTTGTTTCGCCTCAAGATCAGTGTTACGAGGGCCAAATTGTAGCAGAGCACTGCAGGGATAATGATCTCCCCGTAAATATTGCCCGTGAAAAGAAACTGACCAATATGCGTAATGCCAATGCCGAAAAAACCGTGGTGCTCAAAGCTCCTCGTCAAATGACTCTGGAAATGGCATTGGAATACATCGAAGACGATGAACTGGTGGAGATTACCCCCAACTCCATCAGGCTGCGCAAGATGCTGCTGAAAGAAGCTGATCGCAAGCGCTTCGATCGCTCAAACCGGGAAGGATAAACAACCTTCCACTTACATTGCAAGACACACTCATCCAACAAAACAACCCCCAAGTATGACTTGGGGGTTGTTGCATTGTTTCAACCTCTTCGCATTAGCGGCTATATCCAGCCTGCTGAATACCTGCCTGCTTCATCATGGAATTGATGGCTTCGCCGGCAGCTTCGCGAATGCGTGGGTCTTCATGCATGCAGGCCTGACTCATGAGTGCCACCACCTGAGGCCGGGTTGATTTCAGGGAAGTCAATGTCCGGATAGCAGCGATTTTGACAGCTGGAGAGCGATCCATTTGTACTGCCGTCATCAGCGCGTCTTCTACATAGGGTCGAACGGTAGGAAGAGTTGCCTGTTCCAGACGCTGAGCTGCCCACTGGCGGTTTTCCACTTCCCTGGATTGAGCCAGTACATTGATCAGGTGTAGAGTGTTGGCTACGGCATCGCCCTGGCCGTTATTCATCTGGTACATACCCATCGAAATTTGAGCATTCATGCAATCGCCAAAAGGCTGATTCAAGCAGGCGAATGGCACCACTTGCGGAGCACTGTAATAGGCACGCATGGAGCAGGAATTCATGGTGCAGAAGGCAGGGACTTCAGGTTGTGGTGGTGGTCCGCCGGGAGTTCCATTGCTGGCACTCAGACGCACACCAGGAACTGGTACATTGATGTCGCAGGTGCGGGCACGATGACCTTTGATACGACGGCCATGGCCTGCATCACAGTTGCCATCGCCACACTTGCCTCGGCAAGCATCGCAACTGCCTTCCGCACCACCGCATTTGGAGCAAGTACCAGCTTTGTTGTCAGCACAAGGGTCGCAGGCTTTGGTTGCAACTGGTGCACACACTTTAACAGGTTCGCAGGCAACCTTAGCAGGTTCGCAAGCAACCTTAGCTGGCTCGCAAAGTACTTGTGCTGGTGCACAAGCCACTTTGGCTGGCTCACATGCTTTGACTTCCACTTTGCACGGTGCAGGTGGGCAGGCAGTCTTCACCGGTTCGCACTTGGCAACAGGTGCTGCACATTCCACCTTAGATTGAGCACAGGGAGTGCATTGATCGCAATGCAGGGTGACCACTTCGTTGTTATCCAGTGCCTGGCAACGGTGAGTCATTACGCCGTGCTTATCGCGAGCGGTACCAAGCACTTTGTATTTGCGAGCAACGCCATTTTCGGTCACAGTAATCACTTCACAGCCACCTACCAGTTCACGGCCTAATGGTGCAGTGCTTGCAACAGGAGCAGCGGTAGTTGCCTGAACAGGAACAACCGGTGCAGGGGTTTTGATGACTGCTGGAGGAGCAGATTTAGCTACATTAAGCGTGGGTGCTGTTTGAACAGCTACTGGCGAGGTGGTAACAGGAGTTATAACAGGTGTCGTAGTAACCACAGTAGTTTGCTTAGCGGCAGGTGTCGTTACCACTTTGGCAACTTGAGTTGTTACAGGCTTGGTAGCTACTGCAGGTGAGGTAGCAGCAACTGTGGAAATGGATTTTACTTCTTCCTTCTTAGTCATCACTGGAACCAGGCCGCCATCCATCGCAGCTACTTTGCTGGAGGCAGCAGTCGTTGTCGCTGAAGTGACAGGCTGAACAGCCTTCGTGGTTTTGACCATTTCAACCGGTTTGGTTGCTTTAGGCATTTCCATGACTACTGGTTTGGCAGGAGGAACTGGGCAGCCAGTGGGGCACGTACTATTGGTCCAGCGATAAATCTTGATGCGATCCACCGCTGACTTGGCCTGGAGGTTTTCAACGAGTGTCAGCTGAGCGTTGGAGCCAGTAACCTGAGCCTGCATGCAGGGTGAACCATCATCGAGTCGCCAGACCTGAGTAATCACGGCTTTTTCCGTGGGATAGTTCTTTTCCACCACGGTAATGGTTTTGCCCAGACGCTGGTCGAGGGCGGGGAAGGCATCGTCAGCAAATGCATGGCAGCTAGTGGCCAGCAGGCAGACGAGCAAAGCAGGTGCGATACGGGACATTGCCTGGCTCTCCTTGTTATGCCCCAACGCGCTGCCTGTCGAAAGGCCCTCCGTGAACCTGTGCGGGTTTGTCCACGGAGTCGGTGCGTGCCGGGCGCGCGGCTTCTTTCTGTAATGCCTTCACTATCGGCTGGGGTACTTGACAGGCATGAGACGAACGAACCGAAGATGCAGAAGATGCACAACACAGGGGATTGAGGATGTTCAACTTAATTAAGTTGACGATTAGGTAATTTGGGTAACATGAAACTTTCTTATTCCAGCACATAAAAAAATCGAGGCATGAATCTACATGCCTCGACTTTCGATGATTCTGATTATTTACTGCTTCTTTGGCAATGCCAAGCCGTTGATCTTCACTTCTGGCATCTGCAGATCAACCAGTACGGGTTCACGAGTGATAAACTGACCCGTGTTTCCAGCCACATCGGTTACTTCCAGCTTGAGATAGACCTGGTAAGGAGTGTTGGCTGGAACTCGCCAACGGAAAACACCATTATTAGGCTGCTTGTCAACCACCAGCTTCCACGGGCCAGTTGGATTCTCAGCCCACTCAATCTTGACTGGCCCACTAGCCAGATTGGCATCGATAGCATTCCATTTGATGTTTACCAGGTCTTTGCTCCCGGGAACCGTATCAAGCGGCGTGATGAGTTCGCAGACTGGTGCTGTGATATCAACACCGACACGAACCGCAGGCAACTCTCCAGAACTTGGAGCAGACTTTCCTAAGCCAGCACGATTCTTGACAACCATGGTAAAGCCGTAGATGCCTTCACCAGGAACATCAACACTGAACGGCCGGTTGGCATCTTCACGTTTATCAAGCAGTTGCCAGGTTTTTCCTGCATCCAGCGTGTAATAGAGTTCCAGGATGCCAACACCTGACGGGCCTGCTTTAACTTCAAAATCAAGATCAAGATGGAGTGAGTTGCTCCACAGCACTGGTCCAGCGTTTCCCCGTTGAAATCCGGAATAACCACCGGTTGGATTATTACCTGCAGTTACATTGGTTGCTGCCTGAGGAATCGTGGAGGCAGGCTTAAAACCTGTTGGTGCATTGTTGTTCGCTGCGTTGCTTGCAGGTGCAGGCAAATTGCCAAGTGCAGGTGCGCTGCCCAGTGCTGGTATGGGATTATTGGTGGAAACCGGTGGTGGTAAAGTACCATCCACTTTGGGTGCTGCTTGATTCTGAGTGGTATTGCTGGTGGTCAATCCCAATGGTGGAACCATAGGTGCGGGTGGCAGCATGGGACTCGTATTTCCACTGCTTGCGTTTGCCTGACCGGATCCAACCTGGTTAGAGGTAACCATGGTGGTTGCCTGGATTTCTGTCTGATCTTCACCCAGGTTTCCAGCTTTATCCTTGGATGTCACTCGAACCGACACTGTGCCCATGGCACCGGTATTGAATTGCTTTTTGCCATTGGCAACGGGTGTCAATGCAACGGCTTTCCAGGCATTGTCACCTTGAGCCCGGTATTGCAGGGTCAGGGTGTTCAGGTCGAGGTGTTCGTCCTGAACATCCCACGAAACAGTGATCTGATCGTTCATGCGTTCCTGTGCCTGGACTTTGACAACAGGTCGCTTGGTATCAACGATAATCTTCAATTGAGGTTGAAGATCAGTCTCTTTGGCTGGCACAGTCTGCCCGGTACGGTTTACATAGCTGACGCTAAACCAGTATGTGCCATCCTGTGGCGCCAGGTATTTGAAGAATTCATCGGAGGGTTTTGCCGTGGCTTCTTTCTTCCACGTTTTACCCTGGTCTTGCGATACAAACAGTGTCAGCGACTGAGCTTCCTTGCGGATAGGCTCCGTTAGCGTGATGGGAATCTGCCAGTCGCGTTCAGAAAGATGTTCGATATCGTCCTGCGCGAACACATTCGACGTGACGAAAAGACCAGCGAATAGGATGCATACCAGACGTTGCATCGCAACACCTCCCCCGTTGGACAGCCTGAATTGTCCGACATGGTTTCAGGCTGATGACGATCAACCGTTCAGGTCCCCACCTGCATTGATCGCACCCCTGCGCATGCGCAGGAGTCTGTTATGGTCGTATCGGTCTTGAGTGCATGAGACTTGATGGAATTAATTCTTTTAATAATTCATGCTCAAGAAAAAGAAGATCAACGTAGATTCGTTTCAACAATATAGGGTAGATAGGTAAAATCAACTCTTCACAATCAAACTGGTCGGCCCACAAAAAATCCACGAATTACTGCGATCAATACCAACAACAGTGTAGTGCCCACAAGACAGATGAAGATGATCCACTGTGCCAGAAACTTGTCTTCATGCAGGGTATCTTCCAGTTTCTGATATCCAAGGTTCAATAAGGTTTCCTGTACCTCAGGTGCAAGGGATACTTTGAGTGTACCACCGTAAAGCGTATCTTTCACGTTCGAACTGGAACGAGGCACCAGTTCTTCCTGGTACTCTATCGCATCTTGAAAGACACCATGGTTTTTCAGCCAATCCAAATTCACCGTCGGGTAGTGCATCATCCAATTGACAGGCATACGTTCATTAATCCAGCGATGAACGCTTTCAACTGCTTTCATATACAGTTGGCGATCAACATCTTTCTGACTCTGGCTACGTTCGCGATCCTTGACTTCCACAATCCAGGAAGTGGGGATACGAGGGGCATTGATGGTTGTCTTGACTACCCTGGTTGTGGATTTAGTGTTCTTAGACTTGGCTGTTATATTTGCCGAAGTAATGGCTTTGCGAGCTTCTTCCATACCGTCTTGAGCCGTTTGCAAGCTGTCTCGTATAGATTCACGAGCTTGATCAAGCCCGGAACGCAGTTCATCACGGAACTCATCAACAGCATCGCTGAAAGCATTTTTCGGACTATGCCGCTCTTCCTTCACGGAACCCATCCGCATTTTGGTAAAGCCCAGAAATACACTGACGACTACCAGCAGAACGCCCAGTCCAACCCACCAACTGGTTCCAGTGCGATGTGAGTTCTTGGATCGACGACCCATGACCATAGCAAGAACGATCAACCCACCCATTACGATGAAGATGAAATTGAAGTTCAGGTTAAAGGTGCCGTTAGAACTCATGATTTTTATCTGGGTTGAATGTCAGTATAGATCATTCGTTTAAAGTAGTTGTCGATTTATGTGAATATCAGGCGGTTCGCCACCGTAGTTTGCGGGAGGCTCTGGGCAGTGGCGCCGACCAGGGACTTGCTAATTGTATCACGATATTGGCTATGGTGAGAATAATCACTACAGCAGGAATTTCTCTACTGGCATTCAGATTTTCCGTGACTGCCTTTTCATTGCCCAGCATCATGATTCCAACGATGAGATAGCCCACAATTCCAGTGATCACGGTGGACCAGAAGTTGAAACGACTGGTGCGATAGCGCGGCGTTAATTCCCACCATCGTAGTGCAAACAGACCAACTCCGAAAAAGAATGCATGGTAGACCATGATCCAGAGCGTCTGCTGCCCAATCTGGTTACTGGTAATCGTGCGGGCATCGAAATTCAGTGGGCTCATGAAGCCTGACATGGCTCCGATGCCCAGGCCGCATGCCAACAGGATGGATCGCCGTGGCCAGGGGTCCCCTGGTCTTCCATCCCAGATTTTGCCGGTGATAAGAACTGTCCATGTCGTCAGGATCAGAGCGTTGAGCATCCCAAGATACTCACGAACGTGAAAATCACCTTTCACCGGGCCAACAATAGCTGCCCAGATCATAACACCGAGAACCGAAAACAGAGTGGCTTGAACCATAGACCAGAGCAATTCTGAGATCTTGTCTCGCCCCCAGCTGCCGGAGGAACTTAGTGGTACCGTGGCAGGCTTGCTTGGAGTAGCAGGGTAAGGAGTTGTCAACTGGGATGGGCTACCAGCCAGGGCAGCCACTGGTACAGGCATAGGTTTGGGCATGCTCTTAGGCACTGTCTTGCCTGCAATCTTAGCCACTTCTTCAGCAAACTGGCTGAAGGTCTGATATCGCTCTGCTGGATTCTTGACCAGTGATTTTTCGATGACTTCCTTATACTCCTTAGGCACCAGGGATAAATCAGCCTGGGAGGTGAGATGCTTCATCAATATCTCGCCCACTGTTTCACCATCAAACGGTAGTTTGCCAGTCATCATCTCATACAGCATGACACCGGCAGCATAGATATCAACCTGCTTGCCGTAGTTACCTGTTGAGATTTCCGGAGCCATGTAATGAACTGTACCGATCGATTGTGTCTGCGGACTTTTCTGAGTGCCACTGATGAATTTGCACAGACCGTAATCACCTACTTTGACCAGACCATTCTCGATAAAAACGTTGGCTGGCTTCAGATCGCGGTGCACGATTCCGCTTTCATGCAGCGTCTGCATGGCCAGGCAGAGTTCCTGGAAAATACTCTGCACCTGATCAATGGGTAAGCCTTCTGCGTGCCGGTTCAATACATGCGACAGGCTCTCCCCAGCTACATACTCCATGATGACCCAGTTATCGCCCTGTTCATCCATCTTGATGTCGTAAAGGGAAACCAGGTTTTGATGCTTCAGGTTGATGCACTGCTGCATGCCACGCAGTTCAACTTCTGCATTGCCGCGTACCAGCTTGAGGGCGACTTCCTTGCCTGCTTCAGAAACGGCATAGTAAACTTCACCAAACCCGCCCTGGCCAATGCCACGCTTGATGACATATCCCGATAGCGGGCGATCACCAGAGGTATACACGAACTTGGACATGACGTCACCTTATGATCACACGGTGCAAAGCCTGCTGTGCACCGTAATTAATTTCCGAGAAAACGCGGACCGACCGATTCCAGTTTCAAGCGTACTTCATCTACACAAATGGTTGATTTCATGGTCACCGGCGTACGTCCCTTGCAAGCCTGACCATCTATTTCGTAAGGCCCGGAACACTGTATAGCCAGGCTTTCCCCCTGACGCACAATGGCCAGCGGGCGTGACAACCCTGGCACCATCACATGTGTTCCTTCATGATCTCCCATCAGGCAAGCATCCGACATCAGTAAGACACCATCGATGCTTAAGGGCAGACGATGCCGACTGATGAGTTCAAGCCGGGCTGTACCACTGACAGCAAGGGGTTGCCTGAAGCGTATTTTGCAGGCAGTCCCCAGGGTCAACTCGTCGCCATCCTTGAGTACCACTTTTTCTACAGGTTTTCCATTTACCTGTACCTGACGTACTGCTTCGAGTACATACCCGCCTTCTTTATCGCGGTTCAAGTAGGCATGCAGTCGGGAAACATCAGCAAACAGGGGAATGTCAACGGTGGCATCTCCCGTTGCACGACCCAGGCTCACGCGAGGCGACAGACATAACAGATACCCGCCCACTCCATCAATCCAGCATAACAGCCGTCTTGGTGCATCTTCAATGGAATTTTGAGGGTTGGCTTTCTCCTGTGCCGGTGCCGCCGCACCATGATCAGGTCCATGCAGAACCGTCGGGGGTTCCAGCATACGCCAGGCTTTTGCTCGTGCTTTCCTGATCTCGGCATGCTCTGGAGCTAATGCAAGCAGGTTATCTGCCAGTTTTACTACTTGTCGCCAATGCTGTTGTTCAACGGCTTGATGCAATTGATCACATTGTGCCGGGAACTCTACCTGATGTCTTTTCCATTCGGCATGCAGGCTCACCAGTGTAGGCACCTTTTGATACGCAACGCGCTCAATGGTCTGAATGGCCTGGAGAAATTCCCCTTGTTGTGCATGGTCACGGGCTACCAGCCAGGCTCTGGCTGTCTGTTCGTATTGTTCCAGTTCCTGTTGGGAAACGGGTTGATGCCTCATTGCTTCGATGAGGGCAAGTGCTTCGGAAGGCTGTCCCTGATCCAGTATGGATTTGACACCCGATAGTTTCAGATGAACGAGTTCGTTTTTCACCAGATCAATATTGGCTTGCGCTACACCGGCTTCCCGGGCATACTTGAGATCTTTCAAGGCAGCATCCAGGTTATTCTGCTTGCCGAGTTGCTTAGCCCGTGCCAGGAACGCAATGCCACAACGTAACAGGTATTCTTGAGTGTTCTGATGTCTGCGCAGTGATGGATTCTGAAGCAGATTCCAGGCTTCATCCAGCTTGCCAGCTTGGAGGGCTGTGTTGATTTGCCGATACATAAGCCAGGACTTCAGCATGGTTAAGAAAACGCAATCACGGAAACATACCCAGTACAACCACATTAGGTTGCACGGGGTTACCGAATATATCCTACATTCAGGCTATCAGATGTTCGCTGAAGACGGGACTGGATTTATCACGTTCTGCTAAAAACTGTATTCATCTATCGTTCAAATAGAAAACCACGGCAAAAATGTACTTTTTGCCGTGGTTTCATGGGTATCCGAAATTAATTCTTAACACGTTCCAGGTATTCACCTGTGCGTGTATCAATCTTAATGAGTTCACCTACGCCAACAAATGGTGGCACGGTAACCTTAAGGCCAGTTTCTGTAATAGCTGGCTTATATTGTGCAGCTGCTGTAGCGCCTTTCATCGAAGGCTCTGTTTCCGTTACATGCAACTCTACGGTTGGTGGCAGTTCAACGCTAATCGGATTTCCTTCATAGAACACAACAAATGCCTTCGTGTTGGGTTTCAGAAAACCCATCAATTCGCCTACCAGTTCAGGCTGCAGGGTTACCTGTTCGAAGTTTTCACTGTCCATGAAAACATACCCATCGGTATCCTGGTAAATGTATTCCATTTCCCGTTTATCAAGAAACGCTGTTTCAACCTTGTCCTCAGGCTTGAAACGCTTTTCCACCACGTTACCGGTCTTCAGGCTTTTGATCTTCAAGGTCAAGATGGCTCGCCAGTTGCCCGGCGTATGGAGAGAACGATCTACGACGCTATACAAATTGTTGTCTTCTCCAACAATGACCATTCCCTTACGTACTTCACTGTATTCAATTGGCACGACCAACACTCCAAGAATGGATGCCCAGGCATCCTCACTATTCAGTAGAGCTATTGTTATAGGACGGATAGTAAGGTGGAGAAGGTGAAGGCCTAAACTTCTTTGCCATGTGATGATATCCAATGAAGAATATCTTCAACAAATGGACAACCAGGTTCGAATTCGAGCGTATGGTGAGCAGACGGATATTCAATGATTGTGCTTTTGTCAGATTTCTGTTCCAGCCATAAACGGGTATCTCGGTTTCGAATGATACGATCCTGCCCTGCCAGCAGCAACAGCGTGGGAACGGGTTGTAATTTCTGGATGCGTTGCACGGCTTTGTCCAACCAGAAACTTTCTACCAGCAACCGGGCAGTTGCATGGTGCAACGATAACGGATCATGCTTTAAGTAATCTTGATTGCCTGGCTGAGCAGTAAACAACTCAGGATCATTAAGCGGAATGGGAAAATTCTTGAGCGGAGTAATGTATCTGGAACGGGCTATGCCCAGTCGAACTGACAATGGCGGTGATACCTGTGGAAATAAACCGGGACACAAGAGCACCAGTTGATCCATCACGGGTTGAGGTTCCGCGCACAGCATGGCTCCCAGTTTCCCGGCCCACGAAGTGGCCAGAAGTGTTACGGGAACATTTAATCCATCAGCTTGGATCAATTCGCGGATGTCACTCAGCAATCGCTGATAACTGGGTATGTCGCCACGGTTCTTCCAGTTCAGCCCGGAGCCACGGCGATCCAGATAAGTAACAATATAACCCGCTTCAGCAAACTTGCGTGATGATTTTTCATACCAGCCACCATGACTTTGAATACCGTGCAGGCAAACAAGATGTCCTTTCACCTCGCCATCAGGAACATAGGCACGAAAGTGCAGCGGATAGCCATCACTGGCTTTGAAGATCATGATCCGAGAAGTGACATTAGCCAAGGATCACCACCTTGCTTTGGGTGACTCTCTCAACTGCATCGTGATGGATTTGAATGCCAAGTCCAGGCCCGTTCAATGCAGCGGCTTTGCCTCCCACGCCGAAGGTTATGTCGTGCATGCCCAGCGATTCTTTCACCAGCCAGCGATCGTACGAGCCTTCCAGAGCCAGCAAACCTTTTACACTGCAAGCGAAGTGCCTGCCCGCTGCAGAGAGCACCGCAGTTTCCCCCACCTGACAACCTAATTGCAAGCCCAAGCGATGTTGCTGAGCAAACTGGGCCAGTTTCAATGTCCTGATGAATCCTCCACATTTGGAGAGTCGCAGGTTGAACAAGTCTCCCCACCTTTCCTGCACACATTGCTGTGCATCTGCCATACCGCAAAGAGACTCATCCAGCATCACTGGCATGGGGATGGCAGCGCGAATCCTGGCAAGTTTGCCGATCTCCTCATGCAGGACAGGCTGCTCTACCCAACGAATCTGAAAAGGCGACAACTGCTCCCAGTGCTCGGCGACTTCATCCACCTTCCATGCCTCATTGGCATCGAGACGCAGTTCCATACCCGATCCCATATACTTGCGGATGGTTCGCAAGCGTGCAACATCGTTCTGGCCTGCAATCCCCACTTTCACTTTACATTGCTTGAAACCAAACCAACGCCGTGTCATAGCCTGCATTGCCAGTTTGAAGCCGGTCGCTGATGTGATAGCTACGCTATACTGAATCCGATCTCGCGGTTGAAAGAGTTCAGGTGCGATGATGTTAGTAACCGAACTGAGGGGCTTCTGAAAATAATGTCCCCAGGCATCCAGCCAGGCGAGTTCCACAGCACAGCGGACTGCATGGGTGCTGATGCCACGCGCATCGTCCTGCTGGATGGAGGTAATATTCCAGCTTTCAATAGCACGAATGGCTTCTTCAAAACTTGCTGGACTGATTTTCAGGGGAGAAAGGTCATTCTTTTGCAGCACAGCAAGTGCTGATGCAATCGTTTCACCCGTGACATAATCACGGGGAACTCCTTCGCCATATCCTACTATGCCATTTCCGAGATGGCATTCCATCAGCAGATTGTCCGTCTCACGACGTTCATGAGACGCATGCTTGATGGGCTTGCGTAGCGGAATGCGTATGTGGCGGGCAACCAGCTTCTGGATATTCATCCTGATTATTTAGTCTTTGCATTGCTTAATGCAAGCAGGGCAAAGGCGGTAACCAGGTTGGCATCGCCTTCCATCCATCGGTCCTGTTCGTTCACCCAGCTGCCGTCGGACTTCTGGGTTTTGGCCAGTTGCTGAATCAGGTCTTTGCGCCAGTCATGCTTGTTACCTTTGCTGTCTTCCAGGATATCCATGTCGAGAGCCAGCAATGCTTTGGTCATCATGTTGTAGCCATAGTACAATCCATGCTTTTCCCGGCCTGGTGGCATACCGACGTTCACTTCCATCGAGTAATTCTTCTTGATCCACTTGATGGCTTCCTGCACCCGCGGATCATTCTTGTCAACGCCTGCGTAGATCATACTTTTGACGCCTGCATAAGTAATACTGGCGTAACCCGGCCCGGGACTTGCATCGCTTTGATTGGCGTTGGCTTTGGTTTCGGCTGGATTGTAGATGAAGCTGCCATCGTTGTAGGTAGCTGCCCAAGGCTGATCCTGATGTTCTCCTTTGAGATTCTGACTTCGACTCAGAAAAATTGAAGCCTTTTTAAAAGCAGGATTATCGGATTTGACACCTGCTGCCTGCAATGCTTCCAGAGCAAAGCTGCTGTTGCTCATGTCAGGACGACTTTTGCTGTCGTAGCCAAAACCACCGTAGAATTTATCCTTCGTGGTCAATCCTTCGGTTTCATCCCATTGTAAGCCAATCAGGAACTTGGCGCCAGCATCGACCACCGATTGATACTTACCATCCCTGTTGGCAGCAGCGAATGCCATCACATTTACTGCTGTTACATAGTTCTTGAGTTGCTGTTTGGGGTTATTGCCAGCGATGTGTCCTTCTTTAGTGTTGATGAGTTTTTCCAGATATCCCAGAGCATTCTGAATCATGGGATCACTGATAGGCACTTTGCCGGTCTTGAGTAAAGCAGTGACCACGATTCCGGTGATTCCTATATGCCTGTCACCACTCCAGCTGCCATCAGGGGCCTGAGTTTTCCTCAGGTAAGCAATGCCCTGATCAGTCATTTTATTCCATGACTCAGAAGTATCTTGACCATGCAGAGAAAAGACACAAACTCCGGTTAATATCAGTACAAGACAGGCGCTTACAATACGCATGGTACATCTCACAGATACGAATTTGGGTGTCACTATAGTGTCTTCAAATGCCTCTATGGCACGGTAATTATAGACTGAACCACCATGATTCTATCTCGTGTCAGTGCAACCTATTGAGCAAAGACTTTCCTCAACAGTGCCAGACTCTTGGGGATGGCAGTCTCTGGCAATTCCTTCCCTTCAAACTCCAGGGACACAAATCCCTTGTAATGATGTTTCTTGAGCAAAGCAGCAATGCGTTCATAGTCGAGCTCAAGCGTGTACCACATGCCTCCACCATAGTAGGTTTTGGCTTGCACCAACACCGTGTCAGGTGCAAGTTGTTCGAGTTTGGGGTAGGGATCCTCGAGGAAATTTCCAGTATCCAGAGTTACCTTCAGCCATGGGGATTTCACGGCATCAATGACTCGTTTTACGCCTTCGGGAGTTAACCCGAGTCCCCAGTGGTTTTCCAGACCCATGACGACTCCACATTTCTCAGCCACGGGGATCAGTTTCTCGAAGCTGTCGATCACCCAGCCGAAGCCATCGTCCTCCGTATAGCCCTGTAAGCGTGGTTCGATGCCTCTGTTCTTCATCAACTCATCGAAGTTTTTGCTGGTGTTCCATCGACCGGTGTTAACCCGCATGGTGGGAATACCTAACCCATAAGCCAGTTCCAGGCATTTCGCTGTGTGTTCGATGTTCTTCTTACGCTCTTCCACACTGGGTGTAAGAAAAGTCTGATGGGTGGAAAACCCACAAAGGGATAGGCCATTGATGAATGCCCGACGTTTGAGCTTCTGCAAAGTTGCAGACGACTCATCAGTCATCTGTCGATGCAATATTTCGAAGCCGTCAAATCCCATTTCTCCTGCCTGGTCGATGTTCTTTTCCAGGTCACGCCAATCGTCATGTTTGAATTGCCAGAAAGAGTAACTCGAAACGCCGATCAGATTAGGACGACGTACAGAATGAGTGGAATCGCTGGCGAAGCTGAATCCAGGCAGGACCACACTTGCAGCCAGGGTGCCCAACAATTGACGACGATGGGTAAGCATGGATGACTTTCCTGAAGAGATGCAGTCGTTTTACATGAACAACACCTGTTCGCCATGCCAATCCATCTGAAGAAACCTGATTGATTGACTTGGCTTAACCCCACTCTTCGCTGTGGTTACCCATACAATGTCCGCCAGGGCCTTCGTATCTGGCAAGGATGGTTATGAGCCGGCTTGGATCAAATGTAGTACACCAGTTTCGTCAATTTTTCGGAACCAAATCGCAGCGACGGTTTGCCAAGGCAGCACTGCAGATTAATGCCATCCGTTACTGGGAAAGTGTTTACGAGAAACTTTCTGAACCCGAGATTAAGTCCACCAGCCAGAAATTGCGTGGCAGAGCGCGAGGGGGTGAAAGCCTCGACAAGATGATTCCTGAAGCTTTTGGCCTGGTATGTGTCGCCGCCAAACGCTCGGTCAACATGAGGCCTTTCGATGTGCAACTGGCTGGCGGTATGGTGCTTCACTTTGGTGCCTTGGCAGAACTTGCTACTGGTGAAGGAAAGACGCTGACAGCTTCATTGCCTACCTATCTGAATGCCCTGACAGGCAAGGGCGTTCATGTTGCCACGGTTAACGATTACCTGGCCAAACGTGATTATGATTTGAATCTGCCTATCTTCGATTTACTCGGCGTTTCAGGCGGCGTTCTCCAGATGAAAATGCCCGACGATAAGCGGTATACCGCCTACCGTCAGGACATCACCTACGGCATGGCGTCCGAATTCGGGTTCGATTTTCTGCGTGATCGTCTCAAGGTGCGTGGACAAGGGCAGACCGGAGGGATTCCATTTTATCGTGCTTGGGATGCGGATGGAGGCAATGAGCAACTCAGGCAGCAACTTGATGCCAACACCCAACGCGATTTTAATTACGCCATCGTCGATGAAGCGGATAGCATCCTGATTGATGAAGCCCGAACGCCGTTAATTATCAGTACTGCCAGCCGACCGGCGACCCCTGAAGAAAGCGTGGTCTATTACTGGGCAGACAAAATTGCCCGACAGTCACGTTACGAAGAGCATTTCACCTACGATCAGAAGAAGCAGAAAATTGAACTGACCGAAGCAGGCCGCCATCTGGCACGGTACAGCAACCCGCCCACAGGCGAACATTCACATGCCATGGATAAGCTGTTTGAGGCTGTTGAAAAAGCGATTTTTGCCCATGTACGTTATCGCAAAGATCAGCACTACATGATTCACGAAGGCAAGATCATCATCATAGATGAATACACAGGCCGTCGCATGCCGGATCGACACTGGCGAGCTGGTCTGCACCAGGCAGTGGAAGCCAAGGAAAATGTCCAGGTAACAATTGCCAGCGATCATGCTGCCCAGGTAACCTTCCAGGCCTTTTATCGCCTTTACAAGAAGCTGGCAGGTATGACGGGTACGGCTCACCCCAATGAACGTGAATTTGCGCGAGTTTACAAACTTCCCGTGGTGGCTATTCCCACCAATCGGCCCATGATTCGTCAGCAGTGGCCTGATACGGTTTTCCCAACAGAAGATGTAAAATTCCAGGCAGTTGCTGCCGATGTGAAAAAGCTTGTCAATCAAGGCCGCGCTGTGTTGATAGGTACCCGCTCGGTGGAAAAATCGGAACGCCTCAGCGAGAAACTGAAAGCACTCGATATCAAACATGAAATCATCAATGCCAGACATCATGAAACAGAAGCAATCGTAGTTTCCAAGGCAGGTGAGCCGGGTGCTGTTACCATTGCCACGAATATGGCTGGTCGTGGCACGGATATCAAATTAGGCAAAGGTGTCGCCGAGGCAGGTGGTTTGCATGTTCTGGGTACAGAACGACACGATGCAAGGCGAGTTGATCGACAATTGGCAGGACGTTCTGGACGGCAAGGCGATCCGGGCAGTTGCCAGTTCTATCTTTCCCTGGAGGATGAATTGCTCGAGGCATTAGGTTCCAATCGGCAGGAGCAATTAAAACAACTGGGCAGCAGCGGGAAAAATGTTGATTGGCAGCAATATCAGAAACTCTTTGAAATTGCCCAACGAAGGACAGAACGTAAGCACTACAAACAGCGTGTGGATTTAATGGTCTATGAAAAACAGCGTCAGGAAATTCTTAAGGAACTCGGTGCGGATCCTTATGTAGATTAAAAAAACCTGCGGAATGAACCGCAGGTTTGAATGTATTTTTCTCGCTGATCACTCTTTCTTTTCCTTTTCCTTGCTCTTGGAACTGCTGCTTCCCGAACTACGTGAGGAGCCGCTTTCCTTGGAGCCTGCTGAACTGCCACGAGGCGGTTCGGTCCTGGAACGGGAACCGGCTGCCTCAGTACCACTTGAGTTGCCTAAAGTTTTTGGTGGAGTATTCTGCTTGAGGGGCGGCAAGGTCTTGCTGCCTGGACCTCCCGTTGCCCCAGTTCCTGCCTTGGTTGGATCATTTTTCATAGGAGGAAGTCTGGTTTCACCAGTCTTTCCTGCTCCAGTCTTGGAGTTGGAATTTTCGTCATTGTCCCGTGTTTTACCTGCTGTATTTCCAGGGTCATTTTTCATGGGAGGTAACCGGTTATCACCTGTTTTGCCTGCACCCGTTTTGGATGATGCTGAACCAGTATTGCTCGCACCTTCCTTGTCTCGATTAGTACCGGCATTGGCATTACCAAACCGCTCCATCGATTTGCCAGCCGTATTCGGATTCCGATTGATTCTGCTGACACTGTTGCCTGGAATAGCTGGTGGCAGATTTGAAGGCTGTCCACCCAGAGAACCAGCAACAGGATTTTTGCCGGGCGTCTTGTCGCCATCATCAGTACCGCGGTTTGTTGGAATCTTAGACACGATAGGCGACTTCGGAATGTTTACGGTACGAATCTTGGTTGCAGTTTGGCCGGTATTGCCCGTCTTGCCTGGTGCAGTGCCATCACCTGCAACGCCACCTCGTTCTATCTTCACACGCTCCATACCGACTTTGCGAACCTCTGCAGCGGTTTTACCGAAATCGCGAGCCCTGACATCATTGATCTTCTCTATTTTCATGGGGGCATCAGGGTTCTTCGCCAGATTAGCTGTATACGTCTTCATCGGCTTGGCTAATGCCATCTGATTCACATTGACGTTGTTATTGACAATCTTCGTGTTGTTATTGTTGATGGTGATATTGTTGATAACCGTCTGCTGGCTCACAAATGTTCGGGCAGGGCGAAGATTGACATTGTCGCGGTAACGTTCGTATCCTAGGCGGACCTCAACCCCCCAGCGGGGATTAGTCCGTCGATAGTGTGCTTCGTAGTAAGCGAAGTCTCCGGAGTAAAAACGGGGGCCACGAGCTACCGTGAAATTAAACCAGGGAGTAATGCCAACCGACAGATAACTGGTAGCGTAATAGTCGCCGAAATAATAATGCCCGTAGGCTGGCCTGCAGAAGAAGTGTGGTGTAATCACGTCAATATCCAGACACACTGCTGGGCGATAGATGTAGCCTGGGCGATAAACCACTGCTCGATCAAAGTAGCATGGAGCAAACAGAATGCCTCGACGGCGAATCGACCAGTCCCAGTATCCATCGACGAAGATATAGCCTGATGGTGTCCAACAGTAAGTTGCAGGCACCCAGCACCAGCCGGGTTGACTTGCAATCCAGTATCCGGGTCTCCATAAATACCGAGTATCCCGATAAACATAAGTTCCGGGAACCCAGATGTGATCTTCTGAAGGTGCAGTGGGCGGTGCTCCGCGTTCCAGAGATTCCGGTGGAGCTTCATCAATGATCTCTTCGTCATCGATCTCTGCATTGGCCCAATATCCACTCACCCATTGGTGCTGGCCTGCTTTTTCATTCCAATAGCCGGGCATCCATTGACGGCCAGGCGGAAGAACGCGCCAGAATCCACTGATCCACATGAAATCATTTTTCTCTTCATCCCAGCTCCAGTAACCCCCGAGCCAGGCAACATTTTCGCCTTCAGGTTTTTCATCGGGAGGGAGTTCTTCTACCGGTTGGGGGGGCTTTTGCGGTATCAGCAAACCAGGCTTCGGATTGAATACGGTTGGCTGCCCGAATGCCTCATGGATAGGACCACGGGTCAGTACCTGCTGGCCATTTTCCATGGTACCATTGTTGGAGTTATCTGCTGCCCCCTGAGCAATGATTACTGGCTGCATGGTGGCAACGCTTAACAATGCTGCACCGATGGGTAACAGGCTCCATTGGATGATTTTCTTCAGTGTCATGTAATTCTCCTTCATCTCGTGAGCATGATAACGGGTGTGATAAATTTGCTCCAGCCCGATCACCACAGATACCCACTAGACGTGAAAACCATTAACATTTGCGCGAGAACTCAAAATTCACCGTTTTCTACGCTTACCCCCTGACCCCTCACCCCTGAATAAATACCTGCAAATCCATGACATTGGTTTCTGTTAATCCGGTTTTGAGCAACCCGCCTGTGGCCTGAAAAAATGGATAGGCATTCTGACGCTGTAAAAACTCATCGATTCGCAGTCCCTGCTGGTGAGCAAGCTCTAGTATTCTCATGTCTGCGAAAGCTCCTGCTGCATCGGTTGGTCCGTCTTCACCATCAGTACCAGCACAGAGTAAGGTAATATTCTCGAACAAACCAGGTTGGCTGAATCCTCTCTTCTCCAGTGCTGATAAGAATGCCAATGCCATCGATTGATTCCTGCCCCCTTTGCCTGGCTGAGCGGGAAGTTTCACTGTGGTTTCACCACCGGAGATAATACAGCGAGCCAAAGTACTATCAGCGACTGGCCAATGTTCAGCCATCCACTGACCTGTTTCAACCGCATCACCGTCCCAGCACTTGTCAATCGTTTCAACTTGATAACCCATACGCTCTGCCAGTGCAGCAGCAGCCTGGACTGCCAGTGCATTGTTGGCAACGATCTGATGAATAAGCCTGGGTGATTCAACAGGCTGTGTTTTGAGTGTTTCGGGATGTTTGCCTGCTGCTCCTTGCTCAAGATACTTCAAAACAGAAACGGGAGCGTGGGATAACAAATCCTTGCGGTGTAAAACCTCCAAGGCCTCTGCAAAGGTTGTGGGGTCAGTTGCTGTGGGACCAGAAGCAATTACATCAAGTGGATCGCCGATGACATCAGAAATAATCAGGCTGATCAACTGTCTGTTGCCTTGAGATGAAAAACAGCGACGAGTCAATCCACCCCCTTTGAACTGTGAAAGGTGTTTGCGGACAGCATTGAGTTCACCAATGGAAGCACCCGCTGCTGAGAGTTGCTGACTGACTTTTACCTTGTCTTCCAGTGAGACCTCAGCCACGGGTGCACAAAGGATGGCTGACCCGCCTCCGGAAATCAGACACAGAATCACCGCATCCGCTGGTGACTGATCAACGAGTTCCAGCATCTTGATGGTGCCAGCTACCGCTTGCGGAGTGGGAAAGTTATAGCCAACAGGCCTGGCTGCGTGCAGATGGATGCACTGAAGAGATCGGTGTTGCGATCCTTCAGGCACATTTACCCACCCTTTGATATTCGAAGCAGGGATGCCCTGTTGCAGCAGGAATGTCTCGGTGGCTTGGGCCATAGCGGCTCCAGCCTTGCCACCGCCAATTACAACATATCTTTTCTTGGGAGGCCAGTGACCCACCTGTGAAGCCAATGTACTGAGGAAGTGAGGCATGCAGCGGGCTGGTTGCACGGCATTTACACCCGCCTGCCATATTTCCAATGCTCTGATTCGCCCCATTTCGTTCTTATTGTGCATGGTTTACCGCCTGTTCGGGTTGATTCCACCCCATCTGACTCATCTTGGCCATGACATTTTATGATGACTGGTTTACAATCTCCTCACTGGTTTGACTCTCGTGGGAGCATCTTTGTGGCGTTGCCTCGTGTTTTTGTTACTCGTCGAATTCCAGATGCTGGTCTGCAGCTATTGCAAGGCCAGTGCGATATGGATATCTGGTCTGAACCATTGCCACCACCTTACGAAATTCTCAAGCAACGATCAGCAGATTGTGCCGGTGTATTAAGTCTGCTTACAGACAGGATTGATGAAGAATTTTTTGTGGCATGTCCCAGGCTGAAAGTTGTCAGCAATTTCGCAGTAGGTTACAACAACATTGATGTAAAGGCAGCTACTGCTCGCGGAATTCGTATTGGCAATACGCCGGGCGTATTGACCGATGCCACTGCAGACATTGCCTTTTGCCTGCTGATAGCCGCCGCCCGCAGGCTGGTGGAAGGACATCAATATTCTCTTTCCGGGGAATGGAAAACCTGGGAACCGCTCGGTCACATCGGACTTGATCTGGCAGGCAAAACCATCGGCATTGTCGGCATGGGCCGAATTGGTTATGCGATGGCAAAACGTTGCCACGGTGGGTGGGGTATGAATGTTCTCTACACCAACCTGATTCCTCATGAAGATGCCGACAAACAATTGAATGCGAAGCAGGTTGAACTCGATCAGCTACTGGCTGAAAGCGATTTTGTCTCGGTGCATGTTGACCTGAATCCATCTACCAGACATTTGTTCAATGCCGCTCGCTTCAAGCAGATGAAGAAAACGGCGGTATTCATCAACACTGCCCGTGGCCCCATTCACGATGAACCTGCGCTGTGTGAGGCACTCAAGAAGGGGACTATCTTTGCTGCAGGTCTGGACGTCACTGATCCTGAACCTCCTGATCCTGCTAATCCCATTTTGCGGTTGCCCAATATCATCGTGGCGCCACATATCGCCAGCGCCACAGTGCAAACGCGCAATGCCATGGCTACTATTGCTGCTGAAAATTTACTTGCCGGGATTTCCGGCAAACCTCTTCGTCACTGTGTGAACCCATAGGGAGTTCGATTGTGAAACAAGCATACATTCTCGTCAGCCTTACAGTTCTTGCAGTTACCTCCTTCGCATATGCCCAGCCTCCCAAAAGTGATGGTCTGGTCAAGGAAGGTGATACCTTCAAGCACGAGGCATCCAAAAGCTCCCTCAAGGTGAATAAAGAGTGGGAACTGGTTGATACCAGGAATACCGTCCAAGTGCCTCACGTTGCCTTAAGGAAGGCGTTTGGAGGCGTTGATGTCATCGTCACCTGGACCAAGTTGCAGGACCTCAAGTTTGATGAAGCAGTTCAGCTTGAAGTGGAACAGCTTGCACAGAGTTATGGCAAAGATAAAGTGGCGAAAAAGGAACCGATCACGATCGACAATAAGTCCGTTGCTGTTATCGAGTTAGCTGAAGGACCAGACCGAAATAGCAAGCAGGCAGGACTGGTCTATCTCATCGATGCCGGTCCGGATGCCAAAGAGCGCTGGAAAGTGAAAATGCGGGTCATTCTGGATAAATCGAGTATGAATTCTGGGCTAAAGTCGATAAATGAACTTCTTAAACAATTCCAGTGGTAATGGTAAACTTTAACCGTTATAATAATTTTTCGCCGAAACAGATTCGCCTGAAATTGCTATGCTTTGGGTGATTTATGAACAAATCCTTGCTTTGTGTTGGTGGGACCAATCACGGAAAAGTGATTCCCATCATGGTTCAGGAGTTTCGCATTGGCCGCGATGCCATGTGTCATCTGCGACCTGCGAGTACTGACATCAGCCGTTTGCATTGTGCGATCGTGTCTCATCCTGATGGACGCATGTTCCTTCGTGACTATGCCAGCAGTAATGGTACCATCATCAATCATCGTTTCCTTATTGGTGGTGAGTATGAACTGAAGGATGGCGATTACCTTGAAGTAGGGCCGCTTGCATTCCGCTTCCATTGCCAGGATGCCGCTCCTACCACCTTGAAAACAGGTACGGTAATTACCTCCTCGGCGCCAGCTCAAACCGTGCGTCCGGTTGTACCTGCACCAGTAGTTCAGGCTGCAACTCCCCATCTGCCTGGGCTAACTCATGTATCCTCGGTACCGCGTCCAACGCTGCGTGATGAGTCAGCCCTCGAAACGACTCCGGATTTCCTGACGGAAAGCAACATCTTCTCGGTTCACGACGAAGACCTGTTCCGTCACGATACCCAGCCTAATATGAAAGCCATTAAGTAGACTGCCAGATCATCGCTGATAAATAGGCAGATAGCTCAGCGGCGTTGAGAGAATAATAACCGCAATGCTTGTCTGATACACTGGACCTGGAGGGTTTCCCTCCAGGTCTTGTGATTCCCAGGCGCCGCTCGGTGCCTGTCGGGGCAACAGTACCGAACAGATATCGGAATACCAGTTCTTCCAAGCCTCGCCGCCGACAATATGCATGGCATGGGCAGCATAGTAGTGACCATACCAGAAGTATTCACGTGCCCGAAATCGCCGCTCTTTTGATGTATCCCGCTGCAGATACTCGATAGCCTTGGCAACATGCTCATGATCGTATTTGCCACATAGTTGCAGAATGCAGGCACCCGCAGCGGTTCTTGCAAACCCGGGATGCTTCTGTCCAGGCTGATAGTTATAGCCACCTGATGCTGCATCCCGGCAGGCATCAACGTATTGCAATGCACGCTGCATCACTACATCAGGCACATTGAGGCCACTGTTCTTGGCAGCGCGCAAGGCCATCACCTGCATGATGGTGGCAGAGATGTCAGCATCATGCGGATTGGGATCATATCGCCAGCCACCCTGTGGACTTTGACAACGGATGATCAGGTCCAGTGCTTTCTCCAGCACAGGCTTGAGTTCTTCATCATGGCCCATGCCATAGAGTTCAGCCAGCGCCAGGGTTGCCATGCCGTGGCAATACATGTTGCCACCACGGCCAACCAGATAACCATCACCTTCCGCGCGGGGAGAGCTGATCAGAAACCGTGCTCCCTTGGCTACCACCGGTCCATATTCCCCCTGGCCTGGAACATGCCCCTGCGACATGAATGCCAGAATCGCAAACGCAGTGATGGCGGTATTGTGCGGATAGCGGGATTCGCTCCACGAACCATCGGGGTTCTGCTTGCTTGCAAGCCAGACAAGTGCCTTCTTGCATGCCAGCTTTCCTGCTGGCGACAGTTTCACTTCGTTATCTGGTGGCAAACTGAGCACAGACAGAGGCACAACTATCATCAAAACCAGGGTAGCCAGCACATGCTTCATGGTAATGGTTCTGCTTACTTTTTGCGGGGTTCGCTGGCAGCTTTTCCACCAGCAATGTTTTCAAAATAGCGCTGAATCTGCGCTGCATGTTCGGGAGGCAGCTTTTCGCTCAACGCCTGCATGATCAGTTCACGCTGCCTGGCAGGCAGATTGACAAAAGTGCTGCTACCTTGCACGTTGTTCTTTTCGGATTTGGCATTACCATCTCGTTCGCCGTTCTGCGTTGGGTCGCCTGATTGCTTCTTTTCCTTGGCATCACCCTGGGCGGACTGGTCACTCTTGTTTTGCGACGATTGATTCTTGGCCTGCTGTTTACCCTGTTGCCCTTCTTTTCCTTGCTGCTGTTCCTGATTCTGAGCATTCTGCTCATTACCCTGCATTTTTTCCATGGCAGCCAGTGTTTGCTGCAGAGACTGCAAGGCCTGGGTCAACTGTTTGGATGCCATTTCCTGATGATTCTTGGCTTGTGATGGAGTTTGCTGGTCCAGATTTTTCTTGGCCTGTTCCAGATCGTTGCGGGCTTTGTTCAGCGAGGATTGAACATTTTCCGGTGACATGGCCTTGGCCTGATCGATGGCCGCCTGGGCCGATTTAGTGGCGGCTTCAGACTGTTTCATGGATTGACTGTTTTTGGAAGCATCCTGTTCTGCCTGGGCTGAGTGCTTCGCTGCCTGCTGACTCTCCATCAAAGCCTTGGCAACGTGTACTGCTGCTTCCGCGGGCATGATCTTGTCCGGATTTTGCATGGCTTCTGCTGCAGCTTCTTCAGCCTGCTTTTTGGCGAGAGCATCGCTGACATTCTGCTGAGCTTTCTGCAGTTGTTGAACTGCCTCTCCTGTTTCCTTGGCAGCTTGTGGTGAATCATTCTTGCGAATGGATTGTGAAGCCTTCTGCATCTGCTGACTGGCTTCTGTCGTGTTCTGGGAGGCTTCCGGTGATGCCTGTTTCAGGTCTTTGGTCAGTTGATCAGTCTGCTTTTTAGCTACATCCTGTTCCTGTGCCAGTTTCTCCTGAGCATCTTTGTTCTGTGCAGATTTGTTTTCCTTGCCAGCTTCTTGAACTGCCTTGTTGATTTCGGTTTCCTTATTGACAAGATCCTGCAACTGCTTGGCGGCCTGTTCCAGTTGATCAATCTGCTCCCTGCGTTCCTTCATGGCCTGCACTTCAGCTTCCAATGCAGCACGTGCCTGCTGCAGTTCCTTGATGGCTTTAGCCTGCTGTGCCTTGGCAGGATCTCCCTGTTGAGAATGCAACTGTTCAGAGGCAACATGCATCGATTCAGCAGCTTGTTGGATAAGCTGTTTAGTCGTTGGCTGGGTTGCCAGTGGCTTGGCAATAATTTCTTCGGTGCGTTCTGCCAGTTGTTGCTGTTTGGGTGCCAGCGGTTTCAAGTCTGAAGATGTATTCTGCATCACGTCGTTGGTCTGTTTCTGCAATTGCTTCTGATCGGCAATGATCTTGTCAATTTGTTCGATGGCACGTCGCAGAGCTGCCAGGGGATCACGCTGTGCCTTCTCTTCTGTTGCGCACAGTTCATCCAGTGTCTTTTTGGCTTGTGCCAGCTTATCAGTTGCCTGTATTTGTGGTTCAAGTGCTTTATTTGCTTGTCCATCTCGCAGTGACTGTTTAGCCAGTTGCATAGCCTGTACAGACTGATCCAAGACTGCCGCCGTATCTTTGGTGATCTCCTGAATCAATTCTTTCAGATCGCGTGTCTGAATGAGCACTTCCTGCTGCCGAGCCGATTGGCGAGCTGAAAGTTGTTCCTTGTCATTGAACTGATTCTGCTTGGTATCTTTCTGCCTGGGGTCCTTCTCAGCAAGAGTTTCCTGACGAAGTTGGTTTTGCAGTTGAAAGAGTTGTTCGGCCCTGCTGCGGGCTTCCTGCAGTACGCCGAGCTTATCAGCAGGAGTGCGCAGCGTGCGAGCCAGTCTCGCGAGGTCATTCTCTGCCTGCATCTGTCGATCTTCAGCTTCACGCGGATTACGGAATCGCAAATGATTAGCTGCTTCGCGCATGCTTTCCAGCATGTGACGTTCATTGGCGATGGCAAATACCTTTTCCAGCCGGGGCTTTAATTCATCAGGCAAATCGGATTTCATTTCCCGCAATTTCTGCAACACGACGTCCGTTTCGCGCGTGAGGTCATCCTGCCTCATGGCATGTTGCTGGGGAGAATCGAAGCGTGAATTGCGACGTGGGGCAGCGCCACTTTTGCGCTGTTGTTCTACATTTAAAACCAACTCACGGAGCAATCGCTGTTCATGTGAGAGTTTATCGAGCCGCAGGGCTGCTTGTTCTACATTGCGAACCAGTTCGAAACGGGAAAGAAGTGTACGAATCTGGTCGAGCACAACCTTGTGCTTGTCCTGCGCCTGGTCAAGCTGCTTATCCATCTCAACCAGAGTCTTTGATTTTGATGCTGATTCAAATTGCTTCAGTATCTGCTCCATCTGGTCCCGGCTCAGAGTCTGCAGTGATGCTGCAGCTTCCTTCATGATCTTCTGCTCAGCGGCAGAATCCAACTGGTGATACGAAAGTACTTTCAGAATGGTTTCGAGTCGTTGTGCAGTGCGCCTGGCATCAGCTTGAGCCAGCTTCTGCTGCATCAACTGTTGGGAAATTACCAGCCCGCTGGTGGCATCGGGGGCGGGCTGATTTTTAGGTGGATCATCCGCTCGGACCATCTGGGTGATGGGCAGAAGAATCAGCAGACCGAGAACTGGCCGGATATTGAAAAACATGTCGTTGCCAGGGTAAAGACCAATCTTGATATGGCTAATCTACCCTGTTAGACGTGTCAGGAGAAGCTTAGAGTGAGTATGTGAGTGAATTATCAGAAGTGAAAAAGGGGCCGCGAATGGCCCCTTTAGCAGTTACCCGGATTCTGTTCACTCAGCGTCTTGCTGTAACAGCAGTTCGTTTTGCCTTGCGGCGTCGATACCACATCACACCTGTCATGCTGATTCCCGCCAGTGAAATCATGGCCAGGCTGGCAGGTTCAGGCACCGCAGCGCCGCCGAAACTGATCTGGAAGTTGCTCGCTCCGAGCATAATGCCTTCACCATTCTTGGATCCTGGACTGAACCCCCATTGAACCACATTATCAGGTGGATTGTTGAAGGTGGTGTCCCGAATGCCAACCGTCGCCAGTTGTCCCATGTCGGAGGTGTTGCCGAACACCGTATTATCGTAATTGAATACGATGCTGCCATCACTTTCATTCAGGCTGACCTGGAAGCTGACCAGATTCGATGGTTTGCCATTATTGTAATGCTGCATGGCAGACCATTCGAAAGTCATTTTCTGATTACCGGGGGTACCCGTCAATTGAACATATAATCCAGGCCCGCCCATTTGCATGCCACGTGCAATCAGGTCATCGAAAAAGGGCGCAATGGCAGGCTGGTTGCCAAACGAGGCTGGCTCTGTCATCAGGTTGACAGGAATCACAGTGGTGCTGGTGGTACCAAATACCAGGAACCCATTAGCTGAGGCAAAAATGGGATTACCCGCAGGAATAGTGGAATTGAAGAATCTGAAATTGAAGGGCAAAGACAGATTCGCATATCCATCGTCTTCAGGCACTGCCAGGCCGCCGCCAAACTGGTAGTAAAGCGTATCTGGACGACCTGCAATGGAGGTAAACGGCGCAGGGCTACCCTGGGCTACATATCCATAGGGTGATACTACCTGCGTTATGTAGGGGTCAGCTATCGGTGTTTGTGCTGAAAGCTGGCTGGCAAGCAGAAATATTCCATAAACCGCCAGAGTAAATCGCAGGGATCGCTTCATCCGTGTGCTCCTTCCTTGGATTGCGGAGCGCATAGCTTCTCAAACGCTCTGGAATCATCATAACAATAGACCAAATCCCTGCCAAGCTCAGTTCATGTGCCTGGCACATTGGTATTAAGAGTGATCTTAACTATCGTAATGGGAATAACAGGTCAAACTTGACAACCATGACTGACGTTTTCACACCAATTCCTGTATTCCGTTCTGGCCATCACCAGACCATCGTAGGTTACTTGTTGCGCCGCTGGCAGCGAGCACTGCAGGCCACTCTCCATCGACTGGTTCTGCCTGATGGAGATTGTCTTCATATTCATGATTCAATCCCGACGAGTTGGCAACCAGGTCAACCGATAATCATGATTGTGCATGGGCTGGGTGGCTCGCATACTTCCGGAAGTGTGTTGCGATTGGCTTGGGAATTTTTCCGCCATCGGTTCCGCACGGTCCGCATCAACCTGCGAGGCAGTGGTGAAAGTCTGCCTGAAGCAAAGAAGCCATATCATGCCGGCTGTTCTGCTGATATTGTTCATGTGCTGGAAACCGTCAATAAATGGTCTCCCACTTCCCCATTGTTTTTGATTGGGCTGTCACTGGGTGGCAACATCGTTCTGAAGCTGGCGGGTGAAGTAGAACAGCAACAGTTTCCCCAGTTGAAGAAAATCTATGCGGTTTCTCCACCAGTCGACTTGGAGAAATGTTCACAGCTTTTATCCTTGCCGAAGAATGCCGTCTATGAAAAGCGCTTTGTGGCCGAACTGATTGAAATGGCACAGCAACGGGCCAGGTTTCATCAGCAGCAATTGCCTGAATTGTCCCGATCGCTGACACTCAGACAATTTGACGACATTTATACAGCTCCCAGCATCGGATATTCTGGAGTGGAAGAATATTACGAGAAGGCCAGCAGCAGACATGTCTTGTCACGTATCACCATTCCAACACACATCCTTTCGGCAGAAGATGATCCTATGATCGATCCGATACCCATTCGGGAATCACCTCGATCCAGATCGGTAACCATTCAATTGACGCCGTTTGGCGGACATCTGGGCTTTATCAGCAGGCCTGGAAAAGGGGGCTGGTATTGGCTCGAAAAGCAACTGCTGCAGCAGATTACCAGTACTCTTCAAAATGAAGGTTCCCTTTGATTTTCAGTACCCGTGAATCGGCACGGAATCCCCGCTCTTCCAGGATTTGCACCAGGCCAACTGGATCAGGAAATGTTTTAACACCCGTCTGTTTATCCACCTTGGGTGCACCAATCATCTGCGGATTGCCACACAGGTAAACATGCGTATGTTCCGGCTGCAGGGCATGTCCAAGCTGGTGCTCCAATTCGCCTGAGGTTACCAGATCCTGCAGATAGCGTTTGCTGAGTTGGGCAGGTTCCCGTGTAGTCAGCGCCAGGTATTTGTAATTCGGAAACTTCTGCATCAATGCTTCATGTACTTCCCGATATGCCAGATCACGAGCCAGCCTGGTGCAGCAGGCTGAGATGATCCTGCCAGTATGTCCTCGGTGCAGCAGTTCCCACAACATGTAATTATTCGGTGCTTCTCCGGTGCCGGTAGAAAAGAAGAGAATCGTTTCATCAGGCGAAATGCTGTCCAACGTGTAGAATCCGGTGATTTTGTCTCCTGCAAACAGCCGTGCACCTTCTTCCAGTTGAAACAGCCGTGGCGTCAACGCGGGCACTTCTTCTGCCGTTTCAGTACCTCGAACCAGAACGATATAGAATTCGAGTTCAGTCAAAGGATTCTGAATAAGTTGGCCGGAAGTATCAAGCAAAGGATGAGACAGCGAATATTGCCGGCGAATGAGTCGCGATAATGCTTCTTCAGTGAGATTTTCTGGTGCAGATAGTGGATGACGAGGCTCCCAGGCGCCAAGACCCAGAGTGGTGTATTGGCCTGCACGATGTGGCATGATCGGATGGTCTGGCTTAACCCTCAAGATCGCCAGTTCATCATGCACCATGCGTTTGCTGACCAGAGTCGCCTGATAATGCTGAGCTTTTAATGCCTGGATGCTGGAATCTGGAAGAGAATGCATCATCACTCCTTTTCAACTATTATATACCCTGATTCGTGATGTTCCGTTAAGGCTTGCGACTGTTCAAAGATGTCCACTCGTCCTCCAGACTGGCAACTGCCCCGTGGTGTAACGCCAGGCTTGTGGGAATATCTCCATGAACCACAAGTGGCTAATCAATATCTGGAGCATGTGGAATCTTCGCCTTTCGCGTTAGCAGATCAACGCTTCGTGGAACAACAACTCACAACGCCCTGCAAGGTGATTGATCTCGGTTGTGGTCCAGGACGTAGTATTCTCCCTCTTGCCAGACGTGGATTTAAATGCACCGGTGTTGATTTGTCGGAAACCATGCTGGAAAAAGCAAGGCAGAGGCTGACTGAGCATTCGCTTGATGCAACGTGTGTACAGGCTAATCTCGGTGAAGCGCTACCTTTCGCTGATGCATCTTTCGATGCAGCTCTCTGTTTGTTTGGCACTTTGGGCATGTTACACCCTGCTGACGTCCGTAGTTCTTTGCTGAGTGAGGTGCATCGAATACTGATACCACAAGGTGTATTGCTGCTTCATGTTCATAATCGCTGGCCATTGCAAGGCATTAAAACGCTTTACTCACAGAATGCAGTCATGACGTTGCCTTTCCATCGAGGTGTCAGCAATCTGCAGATGAAGTTGTTCACTGTTCCTGAAATCAAGGACACGCTGGCTTACGCCGGGTTCGTGTTTGATACACTGGAATATATCAGTGCCAGCGACCCTCACGGACGTTACACGGGCCAACGCTGGCTGGCTCCCTACCGTGCAGATGGTTTTCTCCTGGCCGCCCGATCCAAGTCATGAACGCAGTAAGCACAAGACCACTTATTCTTTTGCCTGGTCTGGGTGCTGATGCACGGATGTATCGCGAACAGAAGAAGGCATTTCCTCAACTGGTAGTTCCGAACTGGATCGAGCCTTTGTCTGGTGAATCGCTCCAACAGTATGCAAAACGCTTCGCACGTGAAATAAATCCAGGTAAACCATTCTTTCTGGGTGGCTCCTCCCTCGGCGGAATCATTGCACTCGAAATGTCACGCTACATCAACCCCGATGCACTATTCCTGTTCGCATGTGGCCGTTCGCATAAGCAGATGACACCCTGGCTCAGAAAGGTTCGTTCGCTGGCTGCTTTATCGCAGATTCTGCCCTGGAATACTGCCAGCCTGGTTTCAGAACTCGGGCTTACCCTGGCGAACCCTGTTATCCCTTCGACGGTTCGATCCTTGATGAAACATCTGCATCACCGCGAGATACCGTTTGTTAAATGGGGCCTGCATGCTGTTTTGCGATGGGAGTCACAATGGCATTCAACGGACGTGCGAGTTCACCACCTTCATGGCGAAAAAGATCCGTTCTTTCCGGCTTGCGTATCTGGTGCATGTGAAATCGTAGCTGGTGCCGGGCACTTGTTAACCCGAACCCATCATGATGCTGTTACGCGGTTCATTGCTGCAAGGATAGATCAGGAAGTGCCCCATTCCTGTCGCACGACTTCAGAATAGCCAGGCCACGCAGAATCAGGCAACAGACTACGCCAGGCCTGACTATTGAGTGATACATCAGAAGGCCGAGTTTCAGAAGACTTCATGGATGTCTGTGTAACCCCCTGCACGAGTTGTGTGGAGACGCCAAGCAAGTTTGCCAGGGTACAACCCATTTCATATCGCGAAAGCCGCTCCGGTCCTCCCAGGTGTAATAGCCCAGAATAGTCACTGGTTGCAAGTCGGATCAACGCTTCTGCAGCAGCCTGAATGCCCAGTGGTGTTCTCCATTCATCAGTGAATAACTGTATAGGCTGACCTTGCCTGAGTGATTGCACCTGCTGATCGAAAAACAATCTTCTTTCTTTTGTCCCTTTACCCACCAGCAGGCTCAGTCTGCACACGAGATGTCCAGGATGATGCAACACAACTCGTTCCCCATCCAGCTTGGATTTGCCATAGAGTGTCTGTGGACAGGGTGGATCGTGCTCACTGTAATTCCCCTGACTCCCATCGAATACCAGATCCGTAGAGACATAGATCAATCGGGTAACACCTGCCACACATAATCCCACCAATTGTCTGGTAGCTTCTCCATTGATGCGGAAAGCTCTCACCGGATCACGATAACATTCTGCAATGGTGGATAACGCTGCAGCATGAATAACAGCAAGTGGTCTCGCCTGACAGAATGCCGCAGCCACCTGTTCTGGATCTGTCAGTTCCACAGGCATGAACCGTGCATCAAGATTCATGGGTAATAGCGAGCCGTGCCGCGGAGATGTCCAGGCAGTTACCTGGTATCCCGCTTTGCAGGCAGCTTTGACCAGCCGCTGCCCCAAATGACCAGAAGCTCCGGTTATCAACAATCGCATGATTCAACCATCAAGTTTGATGCGTGCAATTTAACAGATCAACTCTCTGAATGCGATGAACTTTGCACTTTTCTCTTTCATCATGCATGGTCACGATACGAACCATTCGATTAATGAAAAATTACTGTACTTGGACATATTCTCTTGCTACGATCACCAGCACTACTGGAAGAGGCTATTCGATGGAATGGTCTCAAGTAATACAACTCATAGGAAAGGTGCTCCGCCCATGCGACTGGTATCAATGACCCTGGCTCTCGTATTGTGTTGTGGCTTGGCAGGTTGTGGTAGCGATAAGAAACCACCATTGGGTGGCACGCAGGCTACATCCACCGCCAACCCCATCGTTTCAGCCGCCAACCCCAAAAAGTAATACATAGATTGGTTCGCAGCAATTCCAAGGAGTTGCTGTGAACAGTTTCCATGTTGGTGACTGTTTTCTTTTGATTTGCTTTCCATGAATGCTGGTGATCAACAAACTGCCTCCGATACCAGGAACATGGATTCTGTTTCGGAGGGAAACGGAACAGCTAAAGAAAAAAAACAGGGAACAGTTGCTGCTGAACAAGAAATGCAGCAACTCGACGGATTTGAGTTGGTCGAAGAAATCGGTCGTGGCGGCATGGGAGTGATTTTCCGTGCCCGCGATCTCGCCTTTGATCGTGATATTGCCATCAAGTTTCTGCAGAATCGTTACACCAGCACTTCAACTCATGCACTGCGATTTCTCGAAGAAGCTCGCATCACCGGGCAGTTGCAACACCCCGGCATACCAGCAGTCCATCAAGTAGGCCGTCTGGCAAACGGGCGTCCCTTTCTGGTCATGAAACTCATCCGTGGTTTCACACTGGACCAGATTATCTGGAACAAGAAATCCAAGACAGATAGAAGTATTGTCAAAGGCGATCACATCATTCCTGAAAACTATCTGGGGATCTTTGAATCCATCTGTCAGGCAGTGGGTTACGCCCATGCCCACCATGTCATCCACCGCGATCTCAAGCCACATAACATCATGGTTGGTGCGTTTGGTGAAGTACAGGTTATGGACTGGGGATTAGCCAAATATATTCAGCCCGATGTCCAGCAACGCAATCTGGAATTTGAAAAACAGGATCCATTCATCACACTGGCTGCAGATGAAAGTGAAGTGCGAACCAGCAACTCAAACCTCACCGCGGCAGGCAGTGTATTGGGTACGCCGGGATACATGGCACCTGAACAGGCTCTGGGGGCCAATGAACAACTCGATACGCGCGCTGATGTTTTTGGTTTGGGTGGCATCCTCGCTACTATGCTGACCGGGCAACCTCCCTTTGTTGGAGAAAATCCTGATGCTACCAGGATGCTGGCGGCACTCGGTATGATCACGCCTTGCTTCGAACGGCTCGATTCCAGCCAGGGTGATCCTGATCTCATCGCACTGGCCAAACGCTGCCTGGCCGTGCAACGCGGTGAACGTCCTTTGGATGGCGGAGAGGTTGCCAAAGAAGTTGCCCGATTGAGAGCCTTGGCCGATGACCGAGTAAAGCAGGCGGAAGTGCAACGGGCCAAAGCGGAAGTCTATGCTCAAGAACAAAGGAAACGCTGGCGAAATACACTGTGGGCAGCATTGATTGTTGTCTCCGTCTTGCTCGCGGGAATCATTGCATCGACTTGGGGTTTTCTCCGTGCTGCTGCCAAGGAAGCGGAAGCAGTCAAGTCAGCAGATCAAGAACATCGCGCCAAGCTCGCAGAGAAAGCTCAGCGGGAAAAAGCGGTTGCAAAGGAAATGGAAACGCAATCTATTCTCGATTTCATGCTGAACAGAGTAATCGCCGCTGCCCGACCGGAGAATTGGGAAGGCGGGAAAGGATATAACGTCAAGCTGCGCGATGCCTTGGACGGTTCACTGCAATTCATCAGCGAGGAATTCAGCAAACAGCCTGTGATTGAAGCAAGGCTGCGATTAACGCTCGGTCAGTCATTCTGGTTCCTGGGCGACTATGCCCTGGCTGAAAAGCAATTGTCGCAAGCCAGAGAACTCAATGAAAAACACCTTGGCTCAACTGACAGGCAGACCATTCAGTCCATGCTGGAACTCGCCAAGGTGCAGTCTTCCCTGGGGCAACAGGAACCTGCCCTCAAGTGGCGAGAGCAGGCTTACCGCACTTGCCTGGAAACACTGGGAGTGGATGAACTCCTCACTCAGCGTGCCATGAGTGCATTGTCAGCCAGTTATGAGAAACTGGGGCGACATAGCGATGTCATGAAACTGCGGGAAGATGTCGTCAGGCTGGCAAAACAGAAACTGGGTGCCACCCATGCATTCACTCTGATATCCATGACCAATCTGGCTCTGACCAATTATCAACTGGGAAAGCGTGACGAAGCCATTGAGATGTTGAAGGAAACAGCGGCTCTGCAGGAAAAGCATCATGGAGCAACGAATGTCTACACCCTGGCAACCTTGAGCAACCTGGCTGTCTACCTTGATCATCTGGGTAAATACACGGAGTCATTACCTATACATCTGAAGGTGCTTGATGCAAGGCGTGTCGCCCTGGGACAGGACCATCCCGATACTTTGAAAACCATGCGAAACCTGGCGTTCAGCTACAATGCCCAGGGCCGTACCAGCGAAGCGTACGACATAGTTCGCAGTGCTCTGCCTCTCCACGAGAAACGTTTGGGCAAGGATCATGCAGAAACACTGGTATGTCTGCAGTCGAACATCACATGTCTATTTGATCTGAATCGCAGCAACGAGGCAGTACCCCTGATCAACGACTGTCTGCAACGCACGAAGGGGCAGCCCGCAAACAAAGATCTGGAAAGTGTCATGTACCTGCTTCGCTTCCGTCATGAACATGGCCAGCGTTCGATGGCTTCATGCATTGCCACACTCGCTGAATGGGAAAAGCTGCTGCCTCTGGATGGCGAGAACACCTTTGAACTTTGCCTGGCCTGGGCGCAACTGGCACAGCTCAAGAAAGAAAATGGCAGCGATGGAATTGCAGAGGCAGACAAAGCCATGGGCTATTTGCAACAGGCCAGCGAAAAGGGGTGGAATGTTGTGAAAGCCATGGAAGATGATAAAAACCTGGCAGGTTTGCGAGGTCGCGATGACTTTCGGGTGTTGATGACGAAGTTGAAGGGGAAGAAGTAAAAATTGACTTTCTTGATTGATCCGTTGAGTTCTTAACTTCTTTTGTAGGCTAGTGATTCAGCCTCAATCGCCTTAGCAATTTTGATCGTGATCCGACAAAGTGGTTGAAAAAAATGCCTCAACCAGAGGTCGAGGCATGTCGTGAAAGTGTCAAGAACGTTTGGGGTCGCAGCTGCTTACTTCGTGCGCGGCCCTATTACATATTCTTGATGATCGCCTGGCCGAACTCGCTGCACTTCACTTCCTTGGGGTTGTGTCCTTCCTGCTTCATCAATCGGGCGAAGTCGTAGGTCACCGTCTTCTGCTCGATGGCAGCGTCCATACCCTTAATGATGAGGTCAGCTGCCTCGTGCCAGCCCAGGTGGCGGAGCATCATCTCCGCAGAGAGAATAACCGAGCCAGGGTTCACCTTGTCAAGGTTGGCGTACTTCGGAGCAGTGCCGTGGGTGGCCTCGAAGATGGCGTGGCCTGTCACATAGTTGATGTTCCCTCCAGGAGCGATGCCGATGCCACCGATCTGGGCAGCGAGCGCATCCGAGAGATAATCGCCATTCAGGTTCAGCGTTGCAATCACATCGAACTCATCAGGGCGAGTCAGCACCTGCTGCAAGGTGATGTCGGCAATGGAGTCCTTGATCAGAATCTTGCCCGCTTTGAGCTGTTCTTTCTGCTCGGCATTGGCGGCATCTTCACCTTTGGCTGCTTTGGTCTTCTCCCACTGCTGCCAGGTGTAGACTTTGTCGCCAAACTCACGCTCTGCCAGAGCATAGCCCCATTTCATGAAGGCGCCTTCGGTGTACTTCATGATGTTGCCTTTATGCACGAACGTCACCGACTTGCGCTTCAAGTCGATGGCATACTTGATTGCTGCACGCACCAGGCGTTCTGTACCTTCCTGCGAAACAGGCTTGATGCCGATGCCTGCAGTATCGGGGAAGCGAATCTTGGCGAAATCCTTGGGGAACTCCTTCTTGAGAAACTCCAGCACCTTCTTGGCCCGATCGGTGCCTGCTTCAAACTCAATGCCTGCATAGATGTCTTCCGTGTTCTCGCGGAAGATCGCCATGTCGACTTTCTCCGGTGTCTTCACAGGTGAGGGTACACCCTTGAAGTAACGCACAGGGCGCAGACAGACGTAGAGGTCCAGCTTCTGGCGCAATGCAACGTTGAGCGAAGTGATCCCGCCGCCAACGGGAGTCGTCAGCGGGCCTTTGATGCCGACCAGATAATCGCGGAAGGCGGTGAGTGTTTCTTCAGGCAGCCAATCGTTCTTCAGCTTGAAGGCCTTCTCGCCTGCCAGCACTTCCATCCATTCGATCTTCTTCTTACCGCCGTAGGCTTTGTTCACTGCAGCATCGATGACTGCCACGGAGGACTTCCAGATATCAACGCCTGTGCCGTCACCTTCAATAAAAGGAATAATGGGGTTATCGGGTACGTTCAATTTGCCATCCGTGAGGGTGATTTTCTGACCAGCCATGAGAGGGTGACTCCGTGTTAAAGCGAGAGTAGGACGTTAGCTGTTTTAGGGGAATGGAGGGCGGTAGCTAGTGCTTCACGACCTTGAGAAATGAGAATAGGGAAGCAGCCCCTAATCAGGGGCTGACAAAATAATCATCATGTTCTTAACTGCGACAGAGCACTACTTCTTCCGCTCTTTGGGTTCAAACAGGCTGTTATCGAGCTTGGCTTTGAAGTCGAGGTAGAAATGCCCAGAGACAAACCCAACACCCTTAACCACCTCAGGATACCAGATTCCCGAAGGACTACGATTGAGCTTCTCGACTTGTCTCCAGAGCAATGGTTGATTCTTATCATCCCATTCGCCAATGTCATAACGCATCACGAGATAAGTACGGGTCGGATCAACCCAGTAACGCTGAAGACGGGCAGAAGACTGAGATACAGTTTTTGAAAGCCTTGAATGGATGAGTGTGGTTCCCTCAAGTCCTTTCTCCTGGTGAGGCTTGACTTCTACGGTGTAAATCTGAGTTCCGATCTGGGGAAGTGGATAGCCGATGATCTCAGGTAGATAGTTGCGGGCATAGCCACGGTCCCAATCTATTGATGCTGAGAAGGTTTGCTTCTTATACTTTTCAATGCCTCTTTCATTAAGCAGATGGTTCTGCGCATCCTGCGTGTAAACAAACTTACCATCACAAACTTCCACCGTCATCCATTCCGCCTTCTTCGCTTCGTCCAGCCACCATGCTGTCGGATCTTCTAACTGAGCGGGCGGCTTAGCCATGTAAAAGTTCTTACACATTTCGATCCGCCACTTACTCTCCTTACGCCAAATCAACACATAGGGAGTATTGCCTCGGACAAAGACACCCCGATATGCATCGAAATTATCACGACTTTGACGAATCACATCAACAATATGCGCCAGGCCTTCATTGGGGTAGCTGTCAACTAATTTGATGGTTTTCGCGAATCCCAGATCGTAGATATCGAGCGGCCCCTGTTCGGGATAGTCGATCTGAAACTGCAACTCATTCGGCTCATCCTTGCTGCGTGGCGTCAGGTTTTTGATGATGAGCTTCTGAGCTAAATGAGTGCCTGGATCCACCTGAAAGATCATGGTTACACGCTGATCTTTGTTGTCCTGCATCTGGCACTGAAGATGATACTCGGTCAACTTCTTGCCATTGCTGGTGATGTCGTGTCGTTCCTGATGAACCACTTCCAGGCGTCGTTGAATCGTGCCCTCCAACTCATTCTTGTTCTGCAGAATGTCGGTGAATAACCTGTTCGTGGCCAGCAACGACTTACGTGATTCATCGTCTTCAGGCAGGCGAAAGATCGTCTTGGCCGAATCATCGTAACGGTAGATGACTTTCAGCTTGGAATCGTGATAGACCGCATCGCCTCTTCGCCAGGCGAGAATGCCTCGTGGCAGGCTGATCCAGTTCACACTGGGGTATCCACCAATTGTAGAGGACATTCTGATCCACTGCTTCTGCTGCATGGCCTGCACAACTTCGGCCCAACTGTCGTTCGGCCAAGCCAACCATGCGATGAACAACGTGATGCTCGCTGCCAGACTTGTTGCCAGCCAGAACCGGCGCTGCCTGCGACGTTTGAGGATCATTGGTTCAGGCCAGTTCTCGATCCGATCCACCATTCTGCGGATGGCAGCTTTGGAAACAGGTTGTTCCTTAATCTGGTCCACTGCTTTCTGCAATGCCCCGGTCAGCCGATCATCGAAGGAGTTCTCAGCAGTGTTCATGATCAAACCTCCTTCCAGATGGGTTCCATGAGCGTAGCAAGCTTGGTGCGAGCCCGAAATAGGGTCATACCCACGGCAGCCGTTTCCATATCAAGCGTCTTCGCGATCTCGTCGTAAGACAAGTCTTCAAAGTAGCGCAGGCAGAAGACAGCTGCTTCATGCTCACTTAACTGCTGTAGCGATTCACGCAGCTGTTCACCGAGTTCTCTGTTTTCCATTGCAACATCGGGGGTCAGCGAATGGGTTGGCTCAGCTACGCTATCGAGCGCTGGGCTGGGCCGCCGTTGCCTAAGTCGATCAATGGCCCGACAGACCGCCATCCGTCGCAGCCAGCCACCCCAATTCCTTACCGTTTTGTTCTTCCACTGCTTTACTGCTTCGGTAAAGACATCCTGGACGACGTCTTCAGCATCCGCAGCATTTCCCAACACCCGGCACGCCGTTGTGTAGACCATCGGTCCCCAGGTGCGCACCAGAACGTACCAGTTGGGTTCCACCCGTGCTCCTGTCTTCCAGTAAATTGCCTGTTCACTTATCTGTCGAATCAAGAGAGGTGTTTATAACATCTTTCATAAGATATCGCCTATGGGATGGTTAACCCTGGATGCCATGACTGCCCTGTTGCTGCGGATTACCCCATCACTCTTTGAATGGGCGTTGATCCTGCTTCCATTAACTATTTACCTACTTTGGCTCGGCTTCGAAGTTGGTCGTAAGAAGCAACCATATGTTCTCACAGGCAAATCGGATACCTGGCTGCTGCTCTTCGCCCTGTCAGGTTTTTTTCTGATTGGACCGTTTACCTGGATCATTTCCCGCACCGCAGAAAAAGGTTTTTCAACGTATGCCATTGCCTATGCAATCTATCTGGCGGTTCTGATTCTCCTCGCCATGCTCTGGTTGCGTTCCCGAAAACAGAGCCTGGTGATCTACAACATTGAAGCAACAGCTTTTGAAAGAGTCTTTCGCCAGGCTCTCGACAGCATATCGGTTCCGTACCTGATGGTGGCAGGCCACATCAGTTTCAACAATCAGCAGCTTCTGATAGATATCGATCCTACTCCATCCCTATTCTGCGTTACTTTGAAATGGAATGGCGATAAGGCACTCTGGACTCCATTAGAGAACTCTCTCCGTACTGCAATGTTGAATGTAACGACCGAGAGAAACCCTGCTGGAGCTTTGATCCCGCTCTATGCCGCAGTCTTCCTCTGTTTTATCAGTATGAGCACCGTACTCTACGTCTGGTATTTGGCGTTTGTCTTCTGATTTACTTTCCGTAATCCGCCGGCTTCTTTCCTTTGACATGCCCATCGAATTTGAATGGGCTTGGTTTAAATTCACCAACAATCGTCACCTCGCTTTTGGCAGGTATCTTGTCCTCCAACCCCACCGCCCAGTAACAGCCGTTGACTAACATTCGTCGTGTACCTTCACTGGCTAAATCCTGAGAGGCGCCCATCGTCGTCGTAAAAACTCTTCCTGTTTTGCCTGAGTCGCTGGTGTAACTGTTAGTCCATGCTACCGGCATCATCGGATTGTTCAGTTTTCCTTTCACTCCAGCAGAAGTGGATTCCAGGGTTTCAGTGACTTCACCCATGACGAGAGGTTGGCACGAAGATCGCAAAGGCAGATTCACCGTATAGACATCGGTCGTGCCGAAGATATCACCATCAGCAATGCCTCGCAGAATGGGATGTTCTTTCTGATTGCTTACCAAAAGGCCTCGAGTTCCCTGCTTGCCATGCTGGCCATGGTGGTTCACCCAGGTTTCACCGAGAATGTGCTTGCCGAACCCACCCTTCCATTCCTGTCCAGTGGTGGAAAACTTCATGTAGCTGCGAGGTTTCTTCGTATCCATGTTAAAGGCATGGGTGGCAGTACGCATTCCCACCACCGGTTTGCCAGACTGAATATAGTCGGCAATGGGTTTCATCTGTTCATCAGGCAGATCGCGATAGCGGGTGAAAATCACCATGAGGTCAGCATCAGCCAATGTCTGGGTGCCTGGGATATTGTCACGAACATTGGGATTGATGGTTCCATCCTTGGGATCGATGGCGAAGAGAACGGTACACCGGAAGCCATGATGTTTCGCCAGTATTTTGGCGAGTTGAGGCAACGCTTCTTCCGAACGGTACTCTTCATCGCCACTGATGAACACGATGTGCTTGCCTGCACCGGGGCCTTGTCCAGCTAGAATCTCCAGCCAGGGTTTGTCTTCCGCGATTAAACTGGAGTAACAGAATGCAGATACCAGGCAGGCAACGAACAGGTTTCTCATGATGATGCTCAGGTAGGTAATATCTTCCGTACGGATGAGTATAACCTGAGCAGTGCCAACTGTCAGCTAGTGAAATTAACGAAGATAATAAGGTTCCTGTTTCATCAGGGTCAGCATGATATCCACTGGCTCTTCCACCGAAGCATCGGGCAGGAACTCAGACATGCCTTCCGAGGCTGCTAACTGAATCGCTGCTTCAGGTCGTCCGCGATAGCACCAGAGTGAAACAACCTGCCTGAGCACTTTAGCCCGGCGATAACATAACTCCCACGCACACTGCATATCCTCTTCGCGCAGATCAGATTCTGGGATACTTTCCGCTTTGTTGACAAGCCATTCCACCAGCACACGTGCTTCCGGATCAGCCAGTCCATAAGTGATGCGTTCATCGTGCATCACCCGCTGGATACATTCGGTTGTCATCATGAACAGGCATCCCCCGCAACTTGTCAGAACTTTTCCCCCGAACGTCTGACGTACGCCCTATAACAGCTTTTTCTTCAGACACAAGCCGAGTTGCTGGAGCCAATTGACATAGTTAAAAACGGTCGGGTTATGTAAGGTAAAAGTGTTACGTTTTTCAGGTGCGAATTGGATGCGACAAGTTCTCTTCACCATACCTTTGCCTTGGGGCAACAGTCATATTCCCGTCTTTGGCTTTGGGCTGATGCTGGTGCTGGCATTTATCTCCGCAGCCTGGCTGGCAGGCCGTCAGGCAAAAAAAGAAGGCTACCGATCATCCATTCCCTGGGATGTAGGGCTTTATATTTTCATCGCTGGCGTCATCGGCGCCAGGCTGCTTTCCATGTTTGTGGACCAGAAACCACCCAAAGACTTCATGGATGGAATCTTCCAGTTCTTCAAAATCTGGGAAGGCGGGCTGGTGCTCTACGGTTCGATCCCAGGCGGCCTGATTGGCTACTGGATTGCCTGGAAAACCATTGCTAAACCCAACAAGGTTCGAACCCTGCAGATTGGTGATTGGCTTGCACCATCCATTGCATTAGGTATTGCCTTTGGTCGCTTGGGATGTTTCCTCAATGGCTGTTGTTATGGCGACATGGCTGATCCGGTAGCATTTCCATCCGCGATGACAGTTCAATTTCCAGCCAACAGCAACCCACACAGCGATGTCGTCTGGATGCGAGGCTGGCAAACCACCTACGGCTTTCAACTGGGAACGACCCAGGCAGATGATTGCATGGTGAAAGCAGTTGATACCGGCTCGTCTGCTCAGCAGGCAGGGCTTCAGGTGAATGACGTCATCGAAGCGATTAACCAGAAAGTCACTCTGACCAGAAAAGAACTGATGGATGCGCTGCTGACGGTGAAACCCTATGAAACCATGCAGGTTACCGTAAAGCGTGAAGGCAAAAGTGTTCCATTGTCCTTTGTTCCGCCGCCAAGTTTGCCACTGATTCCCACGCAACTGATGATGGCACTCGATGGGGTTATTTTGTGTGTCTTATTGTTGACCTATTATTCTATTCGCCGCCGGGAAGGTGCTGTGATGGCGTTACTGATGATGACCTATGCGGTAAACCGCTATCTCATTGAACAGTTGCGTCTTGATAATCCCGAATACATCGGCAACTTCACCATTTCGCAAGCCATAAGCCTGGGATTGTTTGTTGCAGGTTTAATCATGATGGTGCTTGTGCAGTGGAAAGGCAGACCAGCACTGCAGCCTGCCTGATGTAACATCGAACGGGTGCCGGGTGCCACCGTTTCGGTACTCCGTAACGGTGCTAGACTAACCGCATCATGAAGCACTTACGAAGATAACTCGCTAGGCTTAGCACCGTATGCTGGGTGTAGTTTTTAGGTGTTCGCGAGAGTCAAGCACTGGCACGGAGTACCGAGCCAGTGGCACCCATGCACCCTACGGGACTTTCGCATCACGCTTCACGAAGGCGATCCGGCGATTCTGATAATCGAACACGATCTGAAACGGCTTCAGCAGTTCGACACCGATAGACCCGATGGTACCATGATCGCTGGAAGGACCAGTTTCGGAAGTGTGGAAAAGGGCTGCCACATCCTCATGGCGATGGCCGCCAATCTCGAAATACTTCAGCTTACCCGTCTTGGCTGCCAGTTCCCCGCCCCTGTTGATAATGTCTTTGAGTTCACGGCCCTCGAGCAGGTTCATCTTCTTCACGGCCGGGGAATGAAAGGATACCATATTTGTTGGGATATAGGTGAGGTAGAAGACTCCCTTGTGCCCTTCGAATTCGGCTTCCACGCCGAGGACTCTGGAAACGTGGAGCTTCTGCCAGTTCTTCTTGCCTCGTTCCTGCTCATAGGTTTTCGGGTCGTAAAGAGCGACTTGAGAAGTGACATAATCGAGTTCGATGACACTGCAACGGAACGTTCCCTGGCCGATGATCCCGGCAATGGGAACACCACTGGCATCATCGAGTTCCTCCGAAAGCTCCTTGTTAAATACGAGCGGGTCATGAAGTATCATACGGCCCAGGGAAATCGTTTTCGGCCTGCTCCAGTAGGCTTTCACTTTCCCGCCGACGGCTCGTAACTCCGCTTCACCGTAGGTATCCAGTCCCAGCTTCTTGGCAGTTCGCACATGAAGGACATTGCCTGCCGTTCCGCTGCCCAGAAGAAACCAGCCAACATCCTGGCCATTGACGAGGGGGCGAACCAGCAAATCGCCCGAATTGGACTTCTTTACTTCCAGTAGTGCGGTTTTGCTGGCGTCAAACGTCACATTCGTGGGGGGAGAGATCTGGGGCCGGAATGGGTTATCACTCGTTTTGGTGGCGGCTGTCGCCGAGTCCCATTGATGGCTATGCTTCGTATCACCTGCCGCAATTATCGCGATTTCGATGTTCCGTGGCAATTTCATGCCCTCATAACTCAACGTTTCATTCCACGTTATGGTCCAATACTCGCCTTCGACTGTAAACTTGCATTTTTGGGGAAGCAACGACTTCTTGTCGATGCTGATGGTTCCTGTGAGCTGGCTGAGTTCGTGAGAGAATTGCAACAGATACTGATCGGGTAAGGCTAAATCCTTGGCGAAAGTGAAGGTCATTCCGGAAGATTTGTCGATCCAGAGACCGGAGTTGAGAACTCCCCAAAGCAGACTTAGCCGAGGCTTGCTCGGTTCCAGAAGGTCGGACGCCCCATCGTAGTCTTTCTCCCAGACATCTTTGCCGTCATAGCCAAATAACGTGGTTCCGAGTACAGAATCCTTCTGCTGGAGGAAGTGGCCCTGGCGGTTGAAGTGGATTCGTATCTTGCCCCGAATACCGCTTCCGGAAATGTATTTGCCTTCCAGAATCAGGCCAGCTTCAGGGATTTTCTCCAGCGAGAAATTCATTGCCTGCCGCACTCGCTGCATGATCTCATCCGCGCTTGGGGGTTTGTCTTGCTGGATACCGATCAGACCGGTGAGCAGCAGAAGTGCGATAGACATGACTATCTCCTATATCGCTCCACCCTTGCCAGCACACGGCATGGAATAAGAGACGATCTGGACTCCCGGCTACAGGCAGTATGAGATATCATCGCAAAAATGCGATAATCAAACTCATCAGAAAGAAACCAACCATATCGTAACCCAGATCAATGGCGTACAACTTCCACGACCAGCCGGAAAACGCATAGTGCTTGGCAGAGCCTGCTGCAAAGACTGCTCCGCCCAGCAGCAGTGTAGTGACAAAAGCCGCCAGCAATCGGGTTTCCGTCAGTGGTGTCACCCAACTCAGAACAATAGCGATGGCGATGGCATTCAGCACTGCACCCAGAAACGAGATCAGATACGGTGTTGGATCGCGAGTATCGAGTTGCTCCTTGCGTTTGTGCAGTGCTTTCAGCCAGGTCTCACCAAAGTAGCCGTACCAGAATGCACCGAGTGCAAAGTGAACGATGGCTGCACCAATGATCACCAGCCAGGGAAGTGTGAATGGCATAGTGCACCTCATGGCAAACAGGTTCTGGATATTGAAGATACCCAACCAGTGCAGAAATGCCAGTAAAACTCAGTCGTTTAATCTGATCAAAGTTCCCTCTCCCCACTGGGGAGAGGGGAGCAGATCAGTCACTTAACGGGGGAAGTGCTTCCAGACTCTTGAGGCCCATGAGCTCCAGGAACTGCCTGGTTGTGCCATAGAGCACAGGCCTGCCGAGCGATTTATCGCGACCGACAATGCGGATCAGTCCCTTTTCCAACAGTGTTCGCAACGCTTCAATGCACGAAACACCACGTAGCGAATCGAGATCAGCCCTCGTAATCGGTTGCTTGTACGCAATCATCGTCAAAGTTTCTCGCGAAGCTGCTGTCAGGTTCAAGTGAGGTGCAGGCTGCAGTTTAAGCAACCAGGGCACAAACTGTTCCCGCGTGCGGAGTTGCACGCCTCCTGCAAGCTCGACCAGTTGTAGTGCACTATCATCAGCATCATAGAGTGTTTGCAGTCGCTGGATCATGCGTTTGACCGTATCTGTTGAACGAATCTTCAACAACGATGCCAGTCGTCTGGGCGTAAGCGGTTCGTCAGCTGCAAAAAGCAGGCTCTCCAGAATGGCGAGTTGCTGATCGCGCACCAGAGGGCCTTGGCCTGATGGCGATAAGTCTGATGCGAAAAATAGTTTCCAGCTTGGAAGCTTGCGTTCCAGGTCACGACCGGTTTGACCAGGTAGCGATAAAACAGGTTGGTGCAATAATCGCTTCATACCGTAATGGTTTCATCATCAGACAACATGCCGGATTACGGTTGATACTGTAACATGAAGCATAAAGCTAGAGCAAAACACGCTGGATTACTTCATGCCCGAAGGTCTGTCCATTCTTCTGTCTGCTGGTCTTGCCGCCATCATTCTGGTTACCCTGATTGCTGTCTCCGCGTTGTTTTTCATCTGGCTGGAACGCAAAGTATCGGCACGCATTCAGGACAGGCTCGGGCCAACCCGTGTTGGCCGGTTCGGCTGGATGCAGACTCTTGCTGACGGCATCAAATTACTGGCCAAGGAAGATTTCATCCCGGCCCAGGCAGACCGCTGGCTGTTTCGCCTGGCACCCTATTTGGCGTTTCTAGGTGCCTTCCTGCCATTGATGATCTTGCCCTTCGGTGCAGGTCTTTTTGCGATAGAATCCGGTGCCTCCGTGTTTTTGCTGCTTTCTCTCACGAGCCTGGAAGTATTTGGCGTCATTCTCGCTGGCTATGCATCAGGCAACAAGTGGTCACTCTTTGGAGGCATCCGCGAATCTGCCCAGATGGTCAGCTATGAAGTGCCACGAACACTCTGCGTGGTGATAGTGCTGATGACGGCAGGCACGTTGAACCTTTACGAGATTGCCAGGCAGCAGCAGGGATTCATTTGGAACTGGTTGATCTTCCGCGATCCGTTTCTGTTTATTTCCTTCTGGGTCTTTTTCACATGCGGAGTGGCAGGCTGCAAGCGTGCCCCGTTCGACCTGGCTGAAGCGGAATCAGAACTCGTTGCAGGGTTCCACACCGAATACAGCGGCTTGCGCTGGTCGCTCTTTTTCATGGCAGAATATGGCAGCATGTTTGTCATCAGTGGGTTGAGTTGCGTGCTCTTCCTCGGTGGCTGGCAGTCGGGCCTGCTTCCCATCGATCCGGTGCAGTGGCTTGGTTACATTGCAGGCAACATCGTCAATGCCATCATCTTCATGATGAAATGCTGGCTGCTGGTAACAGTCATGATGTGGGTGCGATGGACTTTACCCAGGTTGCGTATTGACCAGGTGATGACAACGTGCCTGAAATACCTCGTTCCTATTTGCTGTATCTGCTTGATCGGCTCAGCTCTCTGGCCTTTGCTGTGGAACACGCTGCTGCCCGGCTGGATGAATTGGCGGGTGCATCCGGGCATCCCGGTCATTACTCCGGGGATGCCATGACCCTTAACGATTTCATCTTCTGGTGCCTGGCATTGTTCACTGGTGGCTCAGCCTTGGCTACGCTGGTGTCATCGCAACTGGTGCGCTCCGCAGTCTGGCTGCTGTTTACTCTCGCTGGTGTTGCGGGTCTCTATTTCCAGTTAGGCTTTGAGTTTCTCGGAGCGACCCAACTGCTCATTTATGTGGGTGGCATTCTTGTTCTTATCGTGTTTGCGATCATGCTCACAGCTCAGGGGCCTCAGGTAAAATGGTTGATACCAAAGTGGCAGTGGCTGCTTACCGCATGCATTGCAGGTGGCTTGTTCGTTCTGCTCATCATCAGTTTGAGTTCAGTTGACTGGTCAAGTTATCAGCCAACATCGGTGAAGTCGCCAACAGATGCCAGCAATACGGACAGACTTTCATTAACATTGCTAGGGTCAACACAGGGTGAGCAACCTCAGCCTTTACCTGCAGTGCCAACGCAAAACAGGCAGATCGTTCATAATCTGCTGGTGTTCGAAATCATTTCCGTGCATTTGCTGGTGGTGCTTATTGGCGCTGCCTACCTTGCTCGATCCAAAAGACTGCGGAGAGATGTTGCATGACTGTTACCCTAATGCATTATCTTGTCCTGGCTGCGATACTCTTTGTGGTGGGCTTAGCCTGCATCATCGCCAAGCGCAATGCCATTGGCACACTCATCGGCGTCGAACTGATTCTCAATGCTGCAGGCCTGAACCTAGCTGCTTTTGCCCGCTATCAGCCTGCATTTCAGTTGGATGGTCAGGTATTCACCATCATGGTCATCGTGCTGGCAGCAGCAGAAGCGGCCATTGCCTTGGCTATTGTTCTCAATTTTTACAACAATGCTGGCACGGTGGATGTTGATCAGGCTCAGGAACTTCAAGGATGATTGATCCGGGCTGGATATATCTGGTAGCTGCCTCGTTGCCCGTGTTGGCCAGTATTCTGCTGCTGTGCCTGCGACGATGGAACCGCTCCTGGACAGCATGGATTGCCGTTGCTGCGCTGCTGGGTTCAACAGTTCTTTCCTGTATTGGTGCATCACTTTTTCAACAGCATATCCAGCAATCCCGCGATCAATTGCAGGCTGTGCAACCCTGGGCATCGTCCATCACCTGGATGAGCCTGTCACATCTGGGTTACGATGGCATCGGCAAGCTGGGCTACAGTTATGATTCGCCGGCAATTGAGTTACGATTGGGGTACTGCATAGATGCGTTGACTTCCATCCTCATTCCTTTCATTGCCTTGGTCGCGCTGGGAGTTCACTTTTTTGCCATGCGATCCATGCGGAAAGAACTGAAGGCTGATCTCTTTGATCCCATTGCTCATCTGCATCGGCCTGGTCGTTACACCAGTTTCTTCATGCATCTCAGCTTCTTCACTGGTGCCATGCTGCATCTAGTGCTAGCTGATAATCTACTGCAGATTTTCCTCTGTTGGGAACTCGTTGGTCTGGCCTCCTATTTCCTGATCGGCTTTTACCGTGAGCAGGAAGCTGCCCGGACTGGTTCACTCAAGGCATTCATCATGAACCGTGTCGGCGATGCAGGGTTCCTGATTGGCATCGTCATTCTGTTCACCTATACCGGAACGCTCAACCTGATCACCGTGAAGGAAGAAGTTCGCGACATTCTCGGTAACGTGGTGATGGAAGATGGCCAGCCACAATGGCGTATTGCACAGCTCAGCCTGAGCGATGCCCTACGAACGCCTATGAAAGATAGCCATGATGATGCCTTTGCAGAAAAGGGTGCTGAGGCTGGCACGATGTGTCGTGTCAACCACGTCACCACCCGAACAGGCAGAAAAAAACTGGAATTGGCAGAGCAGGGCAGTCATATCGTGGTCTGGAATCAGGAAACACTGAATGGCCACTACGATAAACCCGATCGCCGACGCTTTGATGCTTACGATCCGGGGAGAACCGGTGGACATGGCATGGGTCTGCGTACCGTTCCTTACTGGATGCTGACTCTGGCCGGTCTGGGGCTGCTTCTGGGCTGCATCGGAAAGTCGTCGCAGTTTCCTCTGCAGACCTGGCTTCCTGACGCGATGGCAGGGCCAACTCCTGTCAGTGCACTGGTGCACTCTGCAACCATGGTCGCTGCGGGTGTCTATCTGTTAGCGAGAATCTTTCCACTGCTGTTGCCTGAAGTGTTGCTCACCGTTGCCTATGGTGGAGTGTTTACTGCGTTCTATGGTGCTACATGTGCCCTGGTGCAAACCGATCTGAAGCGCATTCTCGCATATTCAACTCTCAGCCAGCTCGGGTTGATGTTTGCATCGCTGGGCGTGGGCGGTTGGATCATGGCACTCCTGCACCTGGCAACCCATGCTTGCTGCAAGGCACTTTTGTTTCTCGGCACCGGGGCAGTGGTCGATAGTTGCAACGGCGTACAGGATATCACTCGGCTGGGTGGTCTGCGCCGCAGAATGCCCGTGCTGGCAGGTCTATCCCTCTTTGCCTGTTTGTCTCTTGTCGGGCTTCCTTTGTTGCCGGGCTGGTACAGCAAGGATGGCATTCTGGTTTCACTGCTCAGCTTTGCATCCCTGAATGTGAACCATCTGCTACTGATCGTAGTGCCTATGGTAACAACGCTGCTGACCGCGGCCTATTTGACGCGTTTCTGGTGGCTGATTTACATGGGCAAGCCCCGCGATGAAGCAGTTACCAACAGTGCTCAGGATGTCAGCGGTTTGCTCCGTTGGCCCTTGATCGTTTTGGCCATACTGTCGCTGGTTCTCGTCTGGCTGCCCACACCCTGGGCCATGGATAACAACTGGCTTGTCAAGCATTGGCAACTCAGTGAACCATCCTCCGTTCGTGAAGAAGGTGTTTTGCCATTAGCCGCGGCTGCCGAGCAGTTGGCGAACGGCTATTTCAAGAGCGAAAGCTGGTTACGACCTCTCTATGAAGCAACTTCACTGTCGCCCCACGTGCTCTCCATGCTTCTTGCATTTGTGACACTGGCAACCGGTGTTGCACTAGCCTGGAACAGATGCCGGAATGTTGATAAACCGTGGCCATTGTCCGCCAGCTCTTTCCAGCGTTTCTTATTTAACGGCTGGTATTGGGATGCATGGATTGACAGACTGATAACCCGGCCTGTCCTTCGCCTCGGGCATCTTTATCAGATCATGGATCGCTGGTTTTGGGATGAAATCATCCATCAACTGGCACGCCTGGCTCGTGGCATCGCATGGATTGAAAAGCAGTTTGATGAACGCATGGTGGATGGCATTGTCAGGCAATCAGCAGTATTAACGCAATCAGGTGGAAAAACACTGAGAGCTGTGCAGACAGGAAGTTTGCGAACGTATGTGATGTTGGCGATGGCAGCAGCCATCCTGTTAAGCCTGGTGATCGTGATTTGGACGTTATGGTTGAAATAATGAGTTACCTGTTCGTATTTCTTTTAGCCAGTTTGACTGAAATGGTTATCTCATGATGATTAGCTTGTTTAGCCAAGCGACCTGGATTCGCAGAAAACATAAGAAAAAGTAGCCAGAAAAAGCGAAAAAAATCGCGCTTTGCCATTGACCAGCCTTGCAAAGCGGCTATCACCCCAACCCTTGAGTGGGGTTTCTGCGTACGTGTCCAACGGAGCTTTCAAGCTCGCCGGGGAAACGCAACGGGACGCCCAGTTTGTCTGGACTACAGCAGCACCTGGGGGAAGGTGATGTTGCCAGATGAAGGGAACCGGAAGGTTGGACACGAAAGGAGGATGCAGTGATTCGGGCTAAATCCTTGGCATGGATCGGCGGAGTGGGCTTGCTGGGATGGACTCCAGCTGCTGTGCTGGCACAGGGGCTGCCCTTACCGCCTGATAACACGGTGCCTGTACAAGTTGCACCTCCTGCGGATGTGGTGCAGACAGGCGGTGAACAATCACTGAAACCACGTGACATCCTGAAAACGGGTGTCGAGAACCATCGCAAGTTCGAATTCGAACTGGCGGAGGTCTATCTGAAGCGTGCCGCCGAGCTGAAAGCGAGCCTTTCTGCTGCGGAGCAGAAAGAACTGGATGCGACAGTGCAAAGCAATGCGAAAGCATTGGCGATGCGCAAGTCGGGCCAGGAGATGATCAAGAAAGCAGGCGAGGCCTACAATGCCGGTCGCTATCAAGACGCGGCTGCCATTCTCAATGGCCTCAAAGGCAATACCTACCTGGCTGCCCAGGATCGTCAGAGTGTGAGCACTCTGAATGACCTGCTCAGCAAGACGGGCAGCG
>JAEUIE010000026.1 GCA_016795155.1 Planctomycetia bacterium
AATGATTAAAGGATATAAAGCCTGCTTCATAAATGGTGTCTCGCGGTAGAAACCGAACTCTTAGCATTCTATCGCTAATCTCTTGTTCGCCATGTCTCTGTCTCCTGGTGCGTGCTGGCATCGTTGTGATGCTGGCTACGCTTCATGACAGTTAGAGGCTGTGGGGAGTAAGGGAGGTTTATTTGACAGGAATCTGGCTGGTTCCTCTGCACATCTTTATTGTCCTGTGCTTCAAGTAGCGATCAAGAACTTTACTGAACCCCCTCATATAGGTGATTCAGTAATTGAAATTCTTCCTTGGACATGACACACTATCTCGTTACATGACGTTGCAGTTGATCATGAGGTGTTCATGGGAGCAGCACTCAAACTCGACTATACCTATCGCTACGTTCATCCTTCGCTTGTTACTAGTCAACCTGGTAACTGCGGGTTACGGTTGGCGACCTGCGGGGGTGCAGCCGAGAATCCTTTCTTCTTTGATGGCAAAGTGCGACAGCCTCATGTGGCGGCTAGCATGCTGCTCGTTCTGGCTAAAGTGGTTTCCACACGGTTCTGGATGCCACTTAATCCCTCGCTGCTTGACCCAGTGGTGACCAGTAGCGAGGAACTTCTTCGTTTTGAAGGATTCAGTTCCTGTTGTGGTGTATACGCTCGTGCTGATTTCGAGGCACCGACATTCGAGGCGGACATCAAGGGGCGAGGCACCACCAATGTGGATTTCAACTCGTCCATGCGGGCAGCCCTCGCACAGATACGCCAGAGCGATACCGTCCGCATGGCCGTCGGGGCGGATTCGGTGCAACTGACTCGTGGCGAGCAACAGGTGGTTGAGAAGAAGGTGAAGCTGCCGGTACGCTGGATCAAGGGATTCACCGAAGTGCAGGCTTACCTGCCGGTACTGAATCGCCGCTTCACTATTACTGCAAGCGAGGCGTTACGCTTTCTCCGCGCGATCCCTAAGGGAGGCAGCACTGGTATGGTCTCGTGGGTCACGTCGCTGGGGCGAGGGCTACGATTGTCGCAACGTGAGAGCAAGGACGCGGTTCGTGTGACCGGTACGGAACGTATTCGCATTTTGGAGCCGCTGCTCATGCATGCTACGGAATTGCATGTCTGGGCCGATGCCAACACCGAGGTCAGCGCATGGGAAGTGGTCTTTCCCACCGGACGGTTCACGATCCTGATTAGCCCGGAACTCACACGAGGCTTCTCGGGTGAAGGGCAAGTCCTCCAGCAACTGGCGAGTAGTTCATGCACCGAGGCTCTGCCCCAGGTAAAGGCAGGGCTTCGCTGGCAGTCACGAATCGATGTGGCGGAGGTATCCCGTCAATCCAGTCTCGCCCCATCACAAGTAACTTCGGCCCTGGCGGTGCTGGGCAGCCGCGGACTGGTGGGGTATGACCTGCATCGCGGCGCGTACTTCCATCGCGAGTTGCCATTTGATCTGGAGAAGGTCGAGGCACTGCAGCCACGGATGTTGGACGCTCGCCAGTTGGTCGAGGCGAAGCTGGTCAGAGTGATCAGCAAGATGGGTGCCGACGAGGAGCTGAACGCGGAAGCCTACGTGCAAGGGACCGAGGTGGAGCATCGCGTACGGCTGAAGACCGATGGCGATAGCTGCACCTGTCCCTGGTATGGCAAACACCAGGGCGACCGCGGGCCGTGCAAGCATGTGCTGGCGGTACGGCTGATGCTCGAAGGCAAAGATGATTAGTTGGAGTTCACAAGGATATGACAACGGAAGAATTAGAGCATCTCATTCTCAAAGGACCGACCGAGGAATTGGTTGCCGCACTCGTCAAGCTGAATGAGCCGGAACGGAAGAAGCTTTCGAAGCATCTGGCAGCAATGCGAAAGAAGATAACAGAGCGACATGCAGAACGAAACAGTTTCATGAACAACCTGTCAGTCTACATTTGGGGACGCCCTGAAGGCAGGCGAATCAACCTGGCAATGATGGGCATTGGTCCCTGGACTGAGACGAAGCGAATACGGAGTACGGACCTTCTCGAGTGTCGACACCATCAAAATTATGATCCGCAGCCTCTGCTTCAGATTCTCAGGCATCGTCGACCTGACTGGTTGCCGAAATGGGTGGAGAAGGAACTGGCTGAACGATTCGTTAACGACTGGGGTTTCATTCGACTACTGATACGCGAAGGGCTCTGTCCCAAGCCGCAGAGCGAGCAATACATTCTAGGAATGTTATTCGCCCATCTTTATGACAGAACGAAGTCACTCAAGGATAACCTACTGGAAGACCCTGAACTGCTCACCGATGAAATCTGGAAGATCTTCGAACTCTGTCCGACTCGTGGAACAATACTGGATGTTTCGGACATCACGATTGGAGAATCTCACCCGGATGCATCCTGGGCCGTTACCCTCAAGACACTTGCCGCGGAGGGCCATCTTGATCGCCGGCGGCTTCTGGAGGCATCGCTTGGCAGCCTGACCAGAAACACCGAAGCCCGGAATACCGCCTGGTTCTGCAAGTTTCACGAGTTGCTCGAGCCTACTGTGGAGGAAAGGGGCAGACTGCAAACGACCTACCTGCAGCTTCTCAGCCATCGGGTGCCTGTTGTCGTTGGAATGGCGCTCGATGCGCTGAAGATCGTGGAATCGTCTCAGCAGCTGAATGTGCCAGAGTTCATGCGTAGCGTCGAGGTGGTGTTTCACTTGCAGCCCAAGGCTCACCCCCTGGCGGCTGTGAAGTTACTGGGGAAGCTCGCTACACGAGAGCCGAAGCGGCAGCGGGATGTTGCAGCGGTATTGTTGCGTGGCTTAGCGCATCCTCACGCTCAGGTGCAGCAGGCGATCGTTGACCTCCTGGCCAGATTCAACAAGGCATGCAAGGATGTGATTGCTGAACAACTGTCCGGTGTCATTACCAGTCTCGCCCCTTCGGTTCAGGCATCAGCCCACGTGCTGCTCGGACAGACGGACAAGGTATCGGCCGGAACTGAGTCCCCCGTGGCACTCGATGCGTTATTGAAAGAAGCAGAGCAGGTGGTATCTCCATGGCGGGAGTGGGCCGGCATTGATGGCGTACTGGGTGCGATAAGGGGGACAAACCCGCTGAGCAGCGTCGCCTTTGATTCCATGAGTGTACCGCGTCTGGACCCGGATCAACGGGTGCAGCCCATTCAGACGCTGGACGAACTCATTGAACGACTGACGGTGGCAGTTGAGTCACTCAACGACCCTATCGAGTATGAGCTGCTCCTGGACGGGCTGAGTCGGCTCTGCGATCAACGACCGGCAGATTTCGCTGCACGCCTGGCTCCGCTGATCAGACGGGTGGAGAAACCTTTATTCCTCTTACCTGGAATGCAAATATCCCTCAATGATATGATCAAGTCGTGGGCACTTGATGCACCTTCGACCGAAGTGATCTTAGAGTATGGCAATTCACTGCTAGCCTTTCAGAGCAAACGCCTCTCGTTGATCACCGCACGCATGCGCCAGCGGCAGGCTGCTCCCCTGTGTGCCTGTCCCACCCATCGACTGGGATGGATTGATCCGCAAGAGATGTTGCACAGACTCAAGTGGTACGAGGAGCATGGGCTCGAACCCGATTTTCACGACATGGTTCAAGGCCTCTTAAGACTGGCACCTGATGGTCGAGCTGAGGTACTCGCTCAGGCGACACCGTTAAAAGGAAGGTATGGGTCTGCGTTCCGATATGCTCTGGGTGGTCCGCTCGAAGATGAACTGACTGGCGTTCTAGGAATGATAGCTGGACGTGCGCGCCATCCATTTGCTGAACGTCTCGACGTGGCTACTAGTGTTGACTATGGTCCTGATGCAACCCACGCTGCACAATATACTTGGGAGTTCATCAAATCATCGGATTCGAGCAGCACCAGCAAGACCGTTATCAGCGTGAAGGTGCACCCTCAGCCGGCAGTCAGTAGCCTCATACACCATGTGCCCACCGTGCTGCTGCACAACTATCGCGTGTTCGATGGATGGAATCGGTGGGCGGGCACTGTCTGGCCGGCCAACCCGCAGCCTTTTTTTGCCTCAGGTGTTCGTCTGCAATACCGAAGCTACTCGGATGCCCAGATCAAACGGCAACGTGCGGAGTATCTGGATCCGCTGTTCGATCCCGATGTGCCGTTCAGCACGATGGCTCAATGGCTACTGGCATTGGCACTGGGGGCGGGAGAGCCGGAAGTGACTGGCCTGGCTGTGGATGCCCTCATCGTGCTCATTCGTGATGGTCGCTGCGTCGGCCCGGAGCTGGGCGAAGTGATGGGCAGCCTGATGGCGGTGAATGAACTCAAACTCAACCGGATCGCCCAGCACCTCGAGACGGTCGGCCAGGCTTCTCTCTTGCATGCTTACGTTTGTTCGCAAATGCTGCAGATTGCCTGTTGCCGATTGCAGGAGAACACCCGCGACCTGCATCACGTCTTGAGCCGACTACTGGAATGGCTCTCGGCGCTGAAGCAGCCGGTACGTGAGGATTTCAAACCAGTGTTGGACAAGGTCACCACCGGTAAGGCGGGGCAATTGTCCAAACGACTAAAAGGCCTGGCGCCTTCCAGTCATGACAATGTCTATTTGACTGAGGCACTAGAAGGGCGATTAGAGCGGATTCGCCGTTGGATTGCATCTCATAGGACCAGCCAGAAAATGGATTGAGAGCACAGATGATGAGACAGTCTTACCATAAGCTAACTCGTCACAGTAGGATATATTAGCTCCACTTTGCATTATGTAATCTGAGAATTGACTCTTTTCCACCTCTCCCGCTGCCTCCCCCAATCCATCTCCAGACAAATCGGCTGCAGATGCCTCAGCTTAATCGGATCATGCCCGCTGGTGGTCTTGGGCAGGAACAGTATCGCCTCCTGTATATCCGGTGCCAGCAGCAGCAGGTTCATAATCTGGCTGATACGTGCCCGACTGACATGGCCCAATCGTGCCAGCTCCGCGTAGTCCTTGACCACGCCTGTAACCACCAGCCTTTCCAGATGATGTGCCATTAGCCTGGATATGCGTGGTATGCGACCTTCGGGCAGAGCAGGGGACTGCTTCCGGGTTGTCATCACCCGTTGCCCCTTGCGATGCGTCTCAAACGATACATTCCACGTCTTGGCAATCATGCAGCGTTCTCCGTAAGTGTTTCGGTCAGTAAGGATTCCAGACCAGTCGGATGGAAATGAATGGTCACCTGGCCAACCTTGCCATCGTAATCGATGTGATCTATCAGCAGTTGCAGGAGCTTCTGCTTCTCGACAATATTCATGGCTTTCCAAAGTTCATCGAATCGGCCTAGCACTGTGGCCACGGATTCTGCGGTGATGATCCAATCGGCCAAGCGTTCGAGTTCCTCGCGAATCTGGGCCAACCGTGGCGTTTCGTGGGCGATGCGTTCCTGCACTTCAGCCAATCGGCTGGTTACTAGAGTGTTGACTTCACCTGCTTTGACCTGGCCCACCAGGTTCCTGGCTTCGTGTTGCCAGCGTTTCAGTTCCCGTTCCAGTAGCGCCTGTTCTGACTTCAGGGTTTGCCGATGTTCTTCATGGTGCTGGTGAATGATGGAAAGAACTTCAGCCTGTAAAGCTAGGTCGCTGCCAATGCCACGGATGCGTTCCAGGACAAACTGCTCCATCTGGCCTGCGGGCACACTCTTGGAAGAACATTTCTCCCATCCCTGTTTCTGAGCCTTGGTGCAGGTGTAATAGCGATACTGCACCTTGCCGTTCTTACAGCAGTACGATGGTGTCATGGCACAGCCGCAGGGGACGCATCGCAGCAGACCGTCAGGTACAATAGTGACCAAAACGATAGAACTGAACAAACAGACACGAAGGCTCACTCACGAGTGAACATGAAACCGAGAGTGAATCAAAATCATGGCGAAGAATCGCGAGCAACTAACAACTCACGCTGCTCGACGGTGGTAACTGTTCAACAAGCCGCCCAAGCGGGGTGTAGAAACTATCGCACTGGCCTTGTCCGAGTCTTTCCACTTCCGACAGCGCGACTTCTTGAGCGGTACATTACCAACCCCTTGGTGCGGACGTTCCGAATTGTACCAGGAACAATATTCGTTACAAATGTAACGCAGATGATTTTCCCCAAAGCAAATGAAATGATCCAGAGCTTCCTGCTTGATGCTCTGCACAAACCGTTCGGCATAGGCATTGAGGTTCGGCTTCATGGGGCCAACTCGCTTTACTTCAACTCCCTCAGCCATCAGAATGGCTTCAAAGTCCCTGGTGTATTTGGTATCGAAGTCGCAGATCAAGGTTTCCGGCTTCACTTTTTCCTTGTCCCAGTGCATGCAAACATTCCTGGCTTGTTGCTTCATCCAAGTATTATCCGGATTCGTCGTGAGACCACCCAGAATGACACGCCTCGATTCAATATGAATGAAGAACAACACGAAAACATCCACAAAGCCCCTGAGAGTCCAAACCTTCTTGCTGAAGAAATCCGTTGCCCACAAGGTTTGAGCATGCTGCCTGATAAACTCCGCCCAAGGTTTGTCGCCGCGCTCGGGACAGGGGTCAATTCCTGCTGCGATCAGAATGTTCTTGACGGTGCTGCTACAGATCTTAATACCAAGTTTCTTCAACTCACCGTGAATCTTGCCATAACCCCAGATGTTCTCTTTCGCCAGACGGATTACCAGCTTGCGGATCTCTTCCGGCTTCATAGGTCGTCCTGGCTTCCTCTTAACTTTCTTCGGACGAGCCTGTTCTCGTCGCTCCTCCCGAACCCAGCGCAAAAAGGTGTCGGGCGTTACGATGCCAATCAGTTCCTTGATAGCCTTGCCAACCGGTTTGCCAAACCGCAACAACTGGCGACGCTCTTTGTCTGTCAGCACGATTCGCTTGGGCAAACGCTTTCGCAGAATACCGTTCTCCTTCTTGAGATACTGCACCTGTTTGGCCAGTTGTCGATCAGTCGCCGTGGCCAACATCACCAGAAACGACTGCATCAGTGCTCGCATCCTGCCGTTCTCCGCAAGTCCAAATCTGCCAACGGGATGACATCATTTTTCCACCCCGCCAGACTACCGAATCAGCAGACAATTCGCGATCAAAATCGGCTGGTTCAGCCAGCAAATCTGGAGCAGGGAAATGGACATCTCTCCTACAGCCTGGTTAACGCCAAACCGCTTCGAAGAGAGAAATCGGGGCATTTTATCTCTGCCAGCGTGGAGAGATGTTTTTCGTTGGTTAACAGCCTTTCATGATTTGGGTTGATTTAAGTAGATAATTATCAACAGCTTCCACTGATAGGCTCTCCCTGCTCTTTAATGAGAGAGAACATCTTGAAGCGCGCTCTATTCGGGGAGGTGGCATCCAATCTCCTTGTTTAGTTCTGGCTAATCGGATAGCTTTGTACATTGCGGAGTAAGATGCCGGAGTGGCCATGTCAAATCAAAGTCAGAGTAATGTATCGACAAGGCTTCTGATAAAGGCAGCAAGAATAATTAAGTACTGCATAACGGGCATGATGAGTAATGTATCGACAAAGCTTCTGATTAAGGCAGTCCAGAAGAATCAAGAAGTGTATGCTCTTAAAGCACTGGAGAAAGGGGCAGATTCTCGTGCTACGGATACAGACGGTAAATCGGTTTTGACCTACGCGGCACAATTAGGCCACGTTGAATTAGTGCGACACTTGCTGGCAAAAGGGGCAGACCCAAATGCGGTTTCGAAAAGTGGAGAAGCTCCACTACGAGCGGCCTGCTTGCGTGATAATCTGGAGATAGTCCAGTTGTTGTTGCAATATGGGGCTAATGTAAACAACCGTTATTCAGCCGGATCAATGCCAGCAGATCAGCCAAATGCCTGCTTTACCAGTTACGAATCCGTGTTGCATGATGCTGCAACATATGGCTCTCTAGACATCCTTCGCACCGTGTTGGCGGCAGGGGCCGACCTGCAGGCGGTGGGTAAATCCGGCATGAGCCCAATTATGGCAGCTGTTGATGAACGTCGCATGGATTCAGTAAAAGTACTACTGGAGGCCGGAGCCATCGTTACTCCGGAAGAAGAAACCGCCTTCGCAGTCTATCATTTTTCAGAGAGGTCGAAAGCTCCTGCGTTCGTAACCCTGGTTAATGAACTCAGTAAAGCATACGGCGCTCCAGAATACAGTGATGCGCTACCTGGAGTAGCTTTTTTCTCCATCCGTTTGCCAGAGTCATTAATGGATTCGCCATCCCAACTCGATCCGATGGAATCCTTTCGTCAACGCGAAGAACAGAGAAACCAACTCGAGAAGATGGTAGAGCAAGCACGGAAACAATTCGGTGATCGTGTTGCTCAATCCAGTTATCTGCTACTGGACTGTGGCAGGCCCATTGGATGTGGCCCGATAACTCAAACATTAGCCCTGTTACCCACATCGGATAAATATGAGGCCATGTTTACATTTCATTTACGTGCCAATACGCAAGAGATGAGATGCAAGGAGATGGTTGAGTGGTTTCGCAATCTGGACCGGGAAGAGCCATTTGATCTAATAGGGTTGCGCTACGACACTGTAGAGATTCAGTTCAAAAAGCCAGTGGCAGATCCAGACAGATTAGCCAGAGAAATGGTGCATTTCTGCTGGGATCTAGCAGAAACTCCAGAAGCTGAACTTCAACTGGCCTATCAATTACGCAGTGAGCGTCGAGTCTATTTCTGGTGGGATTGATGTCATCACGAGACGAACGAGACTGTTATGGTGATATACATGGATTCACATTTCCTCAGAGTAGCCCTAACAATTACGTCCTAATTCGACCATCATTCTTCCTTGATGACGATTTCACATTGAACTGTGAAGGTTGAACATTTTTTAGTTAATGGGAATTTTCTCAAATGTGTGTCGGTTGAAACCTACGGTTTGCGAGTCACTTCTAACGGCTGAGAAACTGGTTGAATTTCACTGAGCAGGCTGATCGGCTTGCACATTCTTCCAGAGACGGCCTTAGGAGAGATATCATGAACTGGCTTAACTTACTCAAGACCTCCACCAAAAAAACCTTAAACCGGAATCTGCCAACTTCGAAACATTCACGACACAGCTTGTGTGTGGAAGCACTCGAAGATCGCATGGTTCCTGTTGTCGGGGCATTTGCCGCATTATCTGATGGCACTTGGCCTTTGCCTCCACAGGATCTCCGGAATACCGGTGTCGTTCGGATTGACAATTTGGGACAAGGTGTATTTGGAAGTGGTTCGTTACTATGGACTGGCCGGCACATTCTTACAGCGGCTCATGTATTGGACGATAACGGCGATCGACGGCCTGATGCAGGTGGCTTCAATGTCACGTTTGTGCTGGGCGACGGAACGACCAGAGCAATTGATAATATTCCCTCCAGTGCAGTACGATTTCCCTCGACCTGGACAGGCGCCTGGAACGGTGGATCTGATATTGCCATCATTGAATTACCAGCCTTAGCTCCACTCCAGGTAGAGCGGTATCAAATTTATCAAGCAACGAATGAAGTTGGTCAGATCGTTACTGTTTCTGGATTTGGTGCAACAGGCAATGGAGCGGTTGGATTGTTTGGAGGGAATGGTGTTCGTCGAGCTGGTGAAAACCGGATCGATACTACACGGGTGGTGACTAGTGGTCCTAGCAATTCCATTATCCGTATGGATTTTGACAGCGGGAGAACGGTCAACGATTTCTTTGGGAGAAATACGGGCTTGGGAACAAGGGAAGCAAAACCAGACAGTGGTGATTCTGGTGGTCCTGCCTTTATTGGCAGGCTTATAGCTGGTGTCTTCAGTGGGATGGGTTGGAATGATGCCACGGATACGAATTCGGCACTTGGTACTTTTGGTGAATGGGCCGAGCATACACGAGTTTCCTCCTTTGCCAACTGGATCAGAACTAATGTGAACACCACCATGCCACTGTTTCTGGATATGCGAGTCCAGGGTTGGGGTGGCGATGGCGTCGCTGACCTGATCTCCATGCAGTTCAACAGCAATGTGTTGACGTTCAGTGTGAATGGGCGGATTTTTACAACGACGCTGACTGGTTCTGAAGTAATCAAGGTTCAGGGAGCCAGCGATAACGAAATGTTCATTGCTAATGATAACATTCAAGCTTTGTCGAACACCAAGCTGGAAGTACACGGCGGTTCAGGTAACGATGAGTTCAGTTACACAGGATTACGCAAACACACCTGGCAGATTACCGGGTTCAACAACTCGATCGCAATCAATGGCCGGGTTTTCCTACATACCATGGAAAATCTCCGCGGTGGTGCTGGCGAAGACATTTTCCAGTTCTTCTGGAACGGTGGTGTCTCCGGTCGTATATCGGGTGGCGGCGGTGTTGACACCCTCGATTATCAGAGCATGACGACTCTGGGAACTACTGGCGTCCGTGTTGACCTGGTCGCTGGGACTGCTACTCGAGTATCCGGTGGCATCAACGGCATCCGCAACGTCAACGGCAGCAGCGCCAAAGACTTTATCTATGGAAACAATCTCGCCAACGTGCTTCAGGGATTCGGAGGCAATGATGAGCTTCATGGTCGTGAAGGGAATGACATACTTCGCGGAGGTCAGGGTGATGATACGCTTTACGGCAACGCCGGATATGACACACTAGAAGGACAGGAAGACAATGACTATCTCGATGGCGGACGAGATGGCATGCGGGATATGCTCAAAAGTGGCACAGGCCGCGACAGGCTCGTGAAGAACTATTACCTCGCTAGTCTGATAAACTGGGTCTACGAAACAGATTCGACCGATTTCAGTTTGACCGATGATGCCTGGATATCCATCTATCATGCAAAAACGCTAGTATAAGCTTGAAACCGCCAGGGCGCTTTTTACTCTGGCGGTGTTTTTGTTTCAAACTGCATATTAACTTCTTTCTGGCGCACCCCATTTTGTTTATTGTCTATCTTGGTAGAGATGGAACAGAGGACATGGAACAGAGGACATGGAACAGAGATAGTACCCATGGATACCAAAGACAGCCCAGTTACCAGTGATGCAACCCTAAATCCCAACGTGTTGTTGGAGATCGAGCGCCTCTGCGATGCGTTCGAGGCACAGTTGCGAAAAAACCAGTCAGTCGACCTTGAGAGCATCTTGGCACAAGTGGAGGAAGAGGTACGCCCGGCATTATTTCGTGAACTTGCTTTGTTGCAGAGAGCCTACACCCCTGCAGAAAAAAGGACCAGCCTGAAAGAGGAGCTTACCAAACAGTTCCCTCAGTATGCCGATGCCATGACGGAGATCCTGCTTCAGGAGACACGACATGCGTTCGAACCCGGTGCAGCAACCCAGTTGTTTCAGCCGGCGCGACAGCACATGACCACGCAGGACTTTCAACACAGTCCTCGCGAAGGCATGACGATCGGTTGCTACACACTGAAACAACAGATAGGGGAAGGAGGAATGGGAGAGGTGTGGGTAGCGGAGCAGAAACAACCCATCAGACGCAAGGTGGCTCTTAAGCTCATTCGGGGTAGCACGGATTTGAAAGCAGTTTTGCAGCGGCTTGAGCAAGAGCGTCACGCGTTGGCGCTCATGGATCATCCCAATATTGCCCGATTCTATGATGGCGGCTTAACCGAGTCACGTCAGCCTTATTTTGTCATGGAACTGGTGATTGGTTTGCCCTTAAACCAGTTCTGTGATGACCAGAAGTTATCACCGCGGCAGCGGCTGGAGTTGTTTATCCCCATCTGCCAGGCTATCCAGCATGCCCATCAGAAAGGCATTGTTCACCGTGATCTGAAGCCTGCCAATATTCTGGTGACTCAGGTGGATGGTGTACCAACACCGAAAATTATTGATTTTGGATTAGCCAAAGCGGTCAGTGGCAGGCTGACCGATGAGACTTTATCAACCCAGTTTGGTGCGGTAGTGGGGACGCTGGAATACATGAGTCCCGAACAGGCAGGGCTGACGACTGCTGATGTGGATACGCGTGCTGATATCTATTCATTAGGCGTTATCCTCTATGAACTGCTGACAGGCTTGCGGCCATTCGATTCAAAACTGCTCAAGCAAGCGTCACTGGATGAGATTATTCGGATCCTCAAGGAAGAAGAGCCGCCCAGTCTGGCTTCACGGCTATCGACGGATGAATCGCTGTCGAGTGCAGCAGCATTGCGACAGATCGAACCGGCTAAGTTGCTGTCCCTGGTAAAAGGGGAACTGGACTGGATCGTGCAAAAGTGCCTGGAGAAGTATAGGAATCGCCGGTATGAATCTGCCAATGGGCTGGCCCGTGACGTGGAGCGTTATTTGAAGGATGAGCCGGTGGAAGCCCGGCCCGTAAGTCCAGGTTACCGGTTCAGAAAGTTTATCCGTCGGCATCGTGGGCAGGTGATAGCAGCGGGTCTGTTGCTCCTGGCGATGATCGGCGGCATCATCGGGACGGCAACAGGTCTAATAAGAGCTGAAACTGCACTTGCGGCCGAGGCAGAGCAACGACAACACGCAGAGTCAAAAGAGCGAGAAGCGCTGAAAGAACGGGCCAAAGCCGTCATTGCCGCCGAGCAGGAGCGGCAGGCGAGGGAAACCGCAGAAGCGAAACGACAAGAAGCGGAGCGGAGTCTCAAATATGCCCGGAAAGGGAACGAGATTCTGTATTCGGTGTTCGCCGGCCTGGATCCAAGAATGATCGCTGAGAGCGGTCGCCCATTACAGGATGTTTTGCGAGAAAACCTCTTAACAGCTGTAAAGGAATTGGAAGGCTCTGCCATCGGTGACCCGCTGGAAGTTGCCAGAATGCAAGACAACCTTGGCATGTCCCTTATTGGCTTGGGCGAGGCGACCCAGGCGATTGAGGTCTTCAAGAAAGCACGAGCCACTCGAGAAGCTCTCCTCGGTCCCTCTCACCCCGATACTCTCAGCAGCGTGAACAACTTGGCGTCAGGTTACCACGATGCCGGCAAGCTCAATCTCGCCCTGCCTCTCTATGAGGAGGCATTTCGGCTGAGGAAGACCACGCTTGGTCCCAATCACTCCGACACCCTGAACAGCATGAACAGCCTGGCTTCAGGCTACAAGGCTGTCGGCAAGCTCGATCTGGCTTTACCACTCCTGGAGGAAGCGCTGCGGTTGCGGAAGGACAAGCTCGGCCCGGACCATTCCAGTACCTTGATCAGCATGAATAACCTTGCAGAGTACTATCGAGCTCTTGCCAAGCTGGATCTGGCTCTGCCGCTTCTGGAAGAGACCTTGCGATTGAGGAAGGAGAAACTCGGCTCTGATCACCCCCATAGCCTTAACAGTATGAACAACCTGGCATCAGCTTATTTTGATGCAGGCAAGTATGACCGCGCCTTGCCGCTTTTCGATGAGACGCTGCGGCGCAAGAAGAACAAGCTCGGCCCGGATCACCCTAGCACCCTCTTGAGCATGGGCAATCTGGCAGAAGGCTACGCGGCTGCCGGGAAAATGGATTTAGCCCTGCCTCTCTATGATGAGGCCTTGAAACTGACGAAGGCGAAACTTGGCCCCGATCACCCTGACACCCTCATCAGCATGGGTAATCTTGCATCGGGTTATTATGATGCAGGCAGGTACGATCTGGCTTTGCCGCTGCTCGAAGAAACGCTACGGCTTAAGAAGGCCAAGTTTGGACCCGATCATCCAAACACCATCAAGAGCATGGATTGGTTGGCCCGGACATACAAGGCAGTAGGAAAGCTCGATTTGGCTCTAGCACTCAACGAGGAGACAATGAAGTTGACCAAGGCGAAGCTCGGCCCTGATCACACTTCTACTCTTACCAGTATGAGTAGCCTTGCATTAAGTTACCATGCTGCCAGGAAATACGACCTGGCTCTCCCACTTTACGAGGAGACATTGCGGTTGCGGAAAGCCAAGTCTGGCCCTAACCACCCCAGCACTCTTGGCTGCATGAATAATTTAGCGTTTGGCTACCAAGCCGTCGGCAAACTCGACCTAGCGCTGCCTCTCTATGAAGAGACGTTGCAGTTGCGAAAAGAGATTCTCGGTTCCGATCATCCAGACACCCTGAACAGTATGAACAACCTGGCATCAGCCTACCAAGACGCCAGAAAATACGACTTAGCCCTGCCACTTTACGAGGAAACAGTAAGGCTAAGAAAGGCAAAATCCGGGCCTGATCACCCCGACACCCTGAACAGCATGAACAACCTGGCATCAGCCTATAAGGAAGCAGGCAAGCTTGATCTCGCCTTGCCGCTTTGTGAGGAGACAGTCCGGCTAACGAAGACGAAACTAGGCCCTGAACACCCTGACACCCTCAACAGTATGGGTAACCTTGGTTCGATCTACTCTGCAGCCAAACAGGGGAGTTTAGCTTCTAAAACCCTGCTCAGCGTTGTTGCGGGAAAGCGGAAACAGTATCCCAAGGATCACCCGCGATTTGCCGGGCTACTGAGTAGAGTGGCGCTTGATCTACTCCATTGCGAGCAATACGTAACGGCTGAGGAGATCCTCCGTGAGTGCCTCATGATCCGCGAGAAGAAGGAACCAGATATCTGGACGACCTTTAATACCCAATCTATGCTCGGCGGTGCGTTGCTGGGGCAAAAGAAATATAGCGACGCTGAAGCACTGTTACTCAAGGGCTACGAAGGCCTGAAGTTACGCAATAAGAACATACCAAAAAATGCCCAGTCGCGAGTCAGCGAAGCCCTCGATCGCCTGATCCAGCTCTACTCCGAAACAAACAAGCCTGAGGAAGCAACCAAGTGGAAGAAAGAGAAGGAGAATCAAGTCAAAGAGGGTGCGAGCAACAATTAGAGTGTTCAGGTAACTACGATGGATGATCGTAAGTGGACTTTAGATCAGGAACTCGTCGCAGCCTTGGATGCTGCCTGGCAGGATACGGTTCCACTACTTGATTATGCAATTGAGCTGGATACCTATCATCCAGAACTGGCCACTAAACTCAGGTGGTACGCGCACAATGTGATGTCTGCGGTCATGAGAATCCCCATCATTGTTGAGGCAGTAACGTGGCAGTTCTGACCGATGCAGCACGAAGCATACAGGAAACTACGTCGGCATCCACAGTGCAGGTTGTTGTCTCAAGTGGCTGCCATTGGGTTTTGCCGAAACCCAGTTTTCTGGCAACATATACCTGACACTGGAAAAGAACTGCTGGAGGCAGGCCTGTTATGTGCTCTAGAGCTTATCACGACTGAGAGTCTACGAGTACTGGTGGTACGCGAAAAGCAATCATTGCAAACAGATCTGGCACTGGTATTTGGTAAGAATGCTGATCCGAGTAAAGTGAATGGCCATGCGATGCATGGCAAAGATCTTGCACTCAAGGCAGTCGAAGTTCGTAATCACTTTGCTGGCAAGCGTGTTGGCGGCCTGCATTCTGGATTGAATCCAGAATGGCAGTATTTGCATTATTTGGCAAAGTTGCACAGTGCTCTTTCTGAAGTCCCTGCTCTGCTTCAGCAAAAAGTGAAGTTATTCTCCATTCGCAGATTAACGTAACATATACCAAGCCACTAATTTGATGAATACGGCGATGACTGACCTGAAACTGAATTATTAGCCAGGAATGGTTGACTGCATCATTGGGCAAATAGGGAAAGCGACCATACATGATGCGACTTAGTGAGGCATCCGTATGAGTCTTGTTCGGACGAGCAGGTATCGACTCATGCAGAACCTCCTGGCAGTAACGGCATACAGAGTCACCCAATCGGTGATGCAGACCGTATGGACAAGGCATCCACATCATGTCAAAGCCTGTGGGATGATTATCAATATTTTTGCCGGATTTTACCCTGAGAATTGACTCAGCACAGAAAAAATCAAAGAAAATTTCGATGAGGTTGTCGGGATAATGCCCCTGATTACGAGCAGGTATTGTGTACCGGGAATTGACTCGGTGAAGATCCTGTAACCAGTTACCAGTGAGGTGAAGTCATGACAGCAATACTAGATAGGATTTGCAATGCTTTCAGGAAATCTAATCATACCAGGCATGTTCCAAGACTCCTCGGATTGGAAGTCACTAGTCTTGAAGATCGTCTGACACCTGCAACCCTTTTTGTCAGCCTTCCTGTCGTCCCTGACGCAATTGGCTTATATGGCCGCAAAGTTGAAGTGTTTGAAACAGGCGGTGAACTGATTGTCGGGCTAGATAATGGTATCGAGAATCGAATTGTAGCTCGTGTCAATGCCACCGGGTATGATCATGTGGAGATACAGGGCACATCTTACGAAGAAACATTCTTCGTGAGAGGACCAGGAATCCGACTGACACTTCATGAGTCTGCAAATGATACCATCTATCTGGTTGGTACAGATATTAATTCTGCATCCGTGCCTGATGGCAAAGATTATGTTCTTGTCGATAATTATTATAGTGGGCTTGATGGTCGTATCATCAATTATGAAGGCTTAGCCAATCAGATCAATGTCATTGCATTGAGTGGTGACGATACGATTAAGGTCAATTGCACCACTATGCCAGTTCAAGTACAGGGAGAAGGCGGCAATGATACACTTATTGTCGAACGAAGCTCATTACGGACATTTATTACAGACTCTAATTCGGTATTGTTGAATGGTGGGGAAGGTGTTAACACATTCGTAATTGGTAACTCTGCACCAATTAGCGCTAACCAGATTTACAACGATGCGTATTCCATGGACTTGCTACGCGGCGGGATACGCATTGTCACCAATACACTACGCGACCATCTGCACATCTATGACAAGGCTGATACTACAGATAATAATTATACGTTTACTGATAATCTGTTTACTCGTAACGCTTATCGCGTACGATACGACATGTTATCGAACATTACTCTTCATGCTGGAAAAGGAAACGACACTATACAGGCCAACGGCGTATTGGCCGCACTCGTTCTTAATGGGAATGCGGGCAATGATGTCATGATGGGTGGGCGAAGTGCTGACACGCTTGATGGTGGCGATGGCCACGACATCATGATTGGAGGCCTGGGTACTGATACGCTTGTTGGCGGTAAAGGAGATGACGTTCTCTTTGGTGGTATTCTTTCCTTTGCCAGCGATACAAGCAGACTCAATTCTTTACGGACCACCTGGACTACTTTTTCCAATAGCTACGATACACGTGTCAGTCAAATGCGTTCCATCTTTACAACAGCTGTGAGAGAAGATTATTCCGCAGATATACTATGGGGAAATTCTGGTACCGATTGGTTTTGGGGTACTTCGACGGAGGTTAAAGATCTGCAGCAGATCTGGGTAATTCTGCCGCCCCCACCAGGAGGTACGATCTGGATCACGTTCTACTACTGGGAAGTGAACAAGTAGTCAGCTCGCTTGCCCTGCCTGTTCCGTGACAAGTTCATGAACAGGCAGGAAGTTGTAGCAGAAAATCAATGGCTAACGCTGTAATACTCGAATTGCAGCGGAGACCAAAGCAATTCTTCCAGCATATCGTACTGAAGTTACTATCTGCCATCCTTCTCGGAATGCTAGCATCCTTGTTGACCTGATGATAGTACTGAAGTTCAGGATAATACTGTGCTTTTCGCATGCGTTGTAAAAGGCAATCTTCATTACCAGGCAGCCTTAGCGATTTCATCGCTTGTGATACAATAGCAAAGCCATCCAAAGATTGCATTATTTTCCAGCAGCCATTTGCCCATCTTCTCAAAGCCCACAGGATCGAATGCTTCCAGTCCAGCTACTTTCTTTTCAAGCAGACACTCATCAACAGCGGTGCCGAAATCATCGGGTAAAACAAACCAGCCCGTCTCATCATCCATCCATCTTGGCTTTGTGAATTGAGCTCCATCTTCTCTCCGGTAGACGGTTGGCAGCCAACGCACTGCTATTTTTTGATGGAGGTTATTATCGGTCATCAGGCTAACTGCTATTCCTGCCGTTTGATCATCGTAAATGACAGTGTCAAGCTTCCATCCACCCGGCGCGGTCAAAGGATGATTCATGGGATGTGTTTTCGTTTTCAAGTTTGAGCAAAGCTATTCTGATGCGTCCTCCTTGACCTGTTGGAGCCAGATTGCTCGTATCGTTTTTAGCTTTCTTTCTATCGAACGTTCGGATAAATAAAGTTGATGAGCAATTTCTTCATTTGTAAAACCTTCAAGTTTCAGCAAAGCAACTTTGACTAGTGCTTCATCACGCAAGGTCGCAAAAAGACGATCACACTCCTCTGTAAACATCGCTGCCAATTCCGGTTCAATATCTTTGCCTGGCATGATATCCGGACTGCCTGATGTGGAATCGTGCAACTGCATGAATACCGATTCTCCACGAACGATATCTCCGCCTCTCTTTATAGCGTGTTCGCGACGCAAGTGATCAATAGTTTTTCGCTTCGTCAGCATGCGAAGAATTATCCACAAATCATTACGATCATTCAGCTGCGTGAATCGCCCGACCGCCGCTCCACGGAAGAAACTGTCCAGTACACTCAATGCGATATCTTCTTCATCCCTGATTCTTCGCGCTCTTGACTGCAAATGCTGCTTTGCCAGCACGAGCAATTGGTCAAAATACCTGTTCCACAGCTCCTGTTCAGCTGACTCATCGTGCCCTTGCCGGACTATTGCCAGCAATTCAACAATGGAATCGGTCGAATCCTGCTTCATTTGGAACCTCAACAGCAGTATTTAAATTTGGCTAATCAGAGTGTAACCAGTCTATAAATACAAGCACAGGAAAATCAGGAACACTTTGTATCAAGGCTTATGCTTTGGTTCGCGTGCACCCGTGCGGGGGGATGTGAAGCCCCTCTCGATTCATGTGCTGCGTAAGATACGCTAGGATGTTAATTGCACTGCCAGAAAGTGCTATCGACAATGTAAGCCAAGATTTTCTGGCGTTATTGTTGGATGGTCCAATCAAAATGTTTAGATAATACGGTGTGTATGGTAGGTAATTACTTTTTCGGCCGTGAGGTCGCACGATGCCGATGTTCTTGTGTCCATGCTGTGGCGAGTCTTACCTAGTGCCGCTTGCCCTTTGCGAGTTTCTCCTGGAAGAGCGCGTTCGGCAGGGATGGAATGGGACCATAGCCCCAGCCCGGTGTCTGGCCTGTCAGAAATCGATTGGCAAGGGTGACACGGTTATCCTCCGCAATGGCACTGGGGTATCGCACGAGGGCGAAAGGCACAATCTGCCTGCAGGCAATAAGGCAACGGTTGTAGATGTATCAAGCTGGGAAGGCGAGGGGAGTATCTTTCTGATTCGACTCCCCACTCATAAAGAGGTGTTTGTAGCAAGGGCTCAGATAACCCCTGAATAGGCTGGTATGAGTCAAAAACAGCTGAAAGTTGTCAGGTACAATAGTGCCCCAAAAGCCAGACCTGAACAAAGAGACACGAAGGCCCAATCACGGGTTGCCATGATGAGAAGAAGGGACTCAAAACTGTTTCAGCATGCTGACCGAGTCAGCCACTCACGCCGCTCGGCGGTGGTAACTGTTTAAAAGCCCGCCCAGCCGGAGTGTAGAAATGTACTTCTCTAATACATGACGGTTAACACCAACCCCCTTCACAGAGATGTTTCCACCCAAAACATCTCTCCTTCTTGTTGAGAGACAAGTGAGCGGGTTAACAGCGATTTTGGGACTTATTCCATAACTCATTACGCCACAGTATGTTGAGACGACACAATTTCTCTCTATCCAATGCAGAGAATTTCTTGAAGCGCGCCCTATAGGGGGAGCTTGCAAGCCTTCATCGAGGCTTTATCTACAACACGGTTCACGCACCACGCCAGGCAGAGAGTCTGGCGTTTTTGCGTTAATAGTTGGCGAGTATTGGAACTAAACTGCGGGCTGAAAAACGGCCAAGAGAACATGGATTCTGTATTGAGTCGGAGCAAATAACCCAAAACTGATCGAAAACCTCTCTCTATCTCTGGAGAGAGAGTACCGAGGGGTTAACGAAGGTGACGGCGTGATGGTGCTTGATCTGGGATAGGTGTGACCGAAATAAGCAATCTGTATATTGAGATAAACAACTGTTCGGCAGACTCTTTACAATCACGAGGGGGACATGCGCAAGACCTTCTACTTACTGGCTGTGCTTTTCGTCGGGCTGCTGACGGTTTCGACCGCATACCCGTGTAGTCGCGTCCTCTGGGCCCTCAAAGACGGACTGGTGTTCGTGGGCCGTACGAACGACTGGACTGGCAAAGTCGATTCCACATACCGACTCTTTCCCCGCGGGATTGAGCGGGTTGGTGCTGTCGCGGAGAACCCCCACAAGTGGACCTCCAAATACGGAAGCGTCGCCCTGACTGGTTACGACATGGGCACTCACGAAGGGATCAACGAAAAGGGGCTGAGCGTCCACGTACTCTTTCTGGCCGAGGTATGTGACTTCGGCCAGCGCGATCCCAAGCGGGAAGGGATCGGGATCATGCAGTGGCCGCAATACTACCTCGACAACTTCGCGACGGTCGCTGAGGCGGTCGAAGCACACAAGTCGATCCAGTTTCAGATCGAGCCGCTGGTACTGCCGAACGGCGCCAAGACGACGTTCCACGTTTCAATCGAGGACAAGACCGGCGATTCAGCCGTGATCGAGTACATTGATGGGAAAGCGGAGATTCACCACGACAAGCGATACACCGTCATGACCAACGAACCGGCCTACCAGAAGCAGATCGAGAACCTGAAGCAGTACCGCACGTTTGGCGGGGACAAGCCGCTTCCCGGCGAGCGAAAATCGATGGATCGGTTCGTCCGTGCTGCCGTGTACGTGAACGCGCTCCCCAAGCCGACCGATCAAGACGAGGGGGCGGCTTACATCTTCAGCGTGATGCGAAACGTGTCGGTGCCATTTGGCCTGGGCGACCCCGAAAGGCCGAACATCTCGCCGACCTACTTCCGTACCGTGATGGAACTGAATGGCGGACGATACTACTTTGAAAGTACTTTGGCTCCGAACGTGGTCTGGATCGATACGTCGAAGCTCGATTTCAGCAAAGGATTGGACGAGCAGGAGTTGAAGGTAGAGAAGAACATCCTGAAGCTTCACGGCGATGTGACGAGCCAGTTCGTGAAGGCCAAACCGTTCGTCTTCGGCATGCACAAGCCGTGATGCGTCGCATCGTTCCCATCGATCTGGGTGTGTGCCTCAGTCTCCGCCTTTCTGCTTGACGTGGGGCTGGGGGCGAGGGAACGTGGCAAACGCACCGTCCGAGATGGTGCTTGACTTGGGAATGATGCGACTGGATTATCTGATGTGCAGTTAGATTCTTAATAGCAATGACGGAGAGTGACAAATGGCAACCGAAGTGCGAGCATGTATGGAGTGCCAGGGATCGATGTCTCCCATCGTCATCATGGACGTGGCCCCAGGTGTAGCTAAACATGCGGTAGCTGGCCCACTGACGTACCGCCTACCGGAAGATCGGGTCAGTTTTTGGACGGGCAAATTCCCCACGCAAGGTGTGGTGCAGGCATTCTTATGCGGCGAGTGCGGTCGCATCGCTCTTTACGGCGATAAGGCTGAGAGTAATTAAGGCGGTGCCCCTTCCTTCCCGCTTGACGTAATGCGGGGGCGAGGGGATAGTGGGGGTGATATTTTAGCCGGGATACTGCTCAACCTGGATTGGAGGTTCCTTGTTAAGTCGCAACTACCATATTATCTTGACAAGTCTTGTGATCGTATTCTTGCCAGCAGAAGTATTCTCACAACCCGTCGTCACAATGGCCTCTTCCCCAGGCACGCGAAATATCACAGTGATCTATTACGATAAAGACTTTTTGTTTTTGGCTCGCAACTACGGCGACCATAGGGATTTCGGAGGCAGTACGGACCCTGGATTATTTGTTCACTCGAAATCCCATGATTGTTGGCTGAAGATTTCTCAAGTTTCAACCAAGGACGCTAGGTATGGAAAATCAGATTCGGATAACCCAGAGGAAAGACAACGGCTATTGAGATCGTCGGTGGTGTGGGATTTTACATCTAACGTAAACAAGTCATCGATTGAACTTCCACTCAAAACTTCTGGGTCGATTGCGTTTCCCGACAAAATCGAATTTGAAGCACAGACCGATCGATACAAAATGGGCTTCTTTACCAATTGGAAGATTCCGAGCGCCGAAACCAGTCTTTATCTAATGCGAAAGGACTTGATTGAACAGTTTGAGAAGATAGCTCAATCACGCCCCCTTCGGGGTTCCAAGTAACCTCGTATTGTTTGGTAACTCACGGAAGGCATTGAGCGAGGGGCGGTGCCTTTGTGCCGGCTGGGTCGTTTGCGTTTTGCCAATTGCAACACCGCCTCAAACCTCCCCCGATCCGTATTCCTAAACGCCGACGCCTTACCCTTGTCTTTAATGTCGCGACTAATGGCTGCAAAGAGGGTATTCGCTGGAGTCTTGCCACCAGGCGAAACCCACAAACCTTCGGTTGCCATCACGTCTATTAACTCCGGACAAGTCATGGCCACTTTGCGAGCTTTTAGTACCTGCAACGCCGCAGCTATCATGCTCAGTTTCTTGGGCTTGATGTCCGCTTTGACTTTGAGCTTGCGAGGCTTCTTGGTGTCTGGTTCTTCAGGTGGTTCTGGCACGTTGCCAGCAGATTCAACTGTTTCATTAGTAATTGCTACCTCTTCGGCGGTGGCAGATTCAACCACGCCAGCGTTGGGAGATGTTGCCAAAGTCGCGGCGTCCGTTGGTTCTGGTGGCGACGTTGGTTCCGTTTTACCCACAGACTCTGGTGTCTCTACTTGAGATTTCTTGCCATTGGTGCTTCCCGTCTTAACCTTCCATGAAGGCTTCTTGTCACCCTTGACCTTCTTCTCAGGCAGTTTCAATTCCGCTGCCCCAACTTTCAGTTTCTTGTTCAACCCCCCGTCCAGCTTTGCTGGCCCACGATGCCAGGAACTGTGGGTTACTCTTGTAGTGAGTCCGACGCGTTAAGCCCGAAATGTTTCTGGTGCGGTGAGCATGGTTGCTCCGCCCGGTTGTTCGACTGGGCTAGGGAGCGTTTTCGGCCCACTCGTTTGGTGACCATTGCCATCACGGTAATGGATCCCGTTGGGACGCCTGGTTCCGGTTGCCGACTCCCTGCGTTGGACTCTTTCAGACACACATGTTTCCAGAGGAGTTCCGCATGTTGAAGCAAAAGGCCATGAAAGACAGCCCGTTCGCCTCGCTCGCACAGAGGACTCATGCCGCCGGTATTGATGTGGGGGACACAACCCACTGGGTGTGCGTCAATGCCGAGGGTGGTGATGCTGCCATACGCGAGTTCCCCGCCCACACGCCGGGCCTGCAAAACCTTGTGACATGGCTACGTGAGTGTGCTATCACGACCGTCGCTCTCGAAGCGACTGGCGCCTACGGTCACGTCTTGTTCCTGTCCTTGCTGGAGGCTGGCTTCCACGTCATCACCACCTCGCCCACGTTCACGCGTCAGATCAAGGGAAGACCCAAGACCGACCGCCGCGACTGCCAGTGGATTCAGCGGCTGCATCGGCACGGCTTGCTGCCTTCGATCTTTCAGCCCGACGAAGCAACCCAGACCCTGCGCGACCTGGTGCGGCAGCGTGCCAACCATGTGCGTCTCTCCGCTCAACACATCCAACGTCTGCAAAAGGCTCTGGGGCTGATGAACCTGAAGCTCACCAGCGTGCTCGGCGATGTCACCGGCGTCACCGGGCTAAAGATCATCCGTGCCATTGTCGCTGGCGAGCGTGATCCGCGGGCATTGGCGAAGTTGCGGGATCAACGCTGCCAGCACAGTGCCGAAGAGATCGCCATCGCTCTGACGGGCCGCTATCGCCTGGAGCATGTGACCGAGTTGTCGCTGTGCCTGAAGATGTGGGATCACTATCAAGAAGTGATCGCCGAACTCGACGAGGCGATTGCCAGGCAGCTTCGGACAATGAAGAAGCAAACGGTGCTGCCGCCACTACCACCAAAGTCGCGAATGCGGGGCCGTAAGGCACATGATCCACGTTTCGATGTCCGTCAGGCTCTCTATCTCATGGTCGGCATCGACCTAACTGCGATCGAAGGCATCGACGAGATGCACGCCCTAACGCTGATTAGTGAACTGGGGTGCGAGTTCACAAAGTGGAAGACGGTCAAACACTTCACCAGTTGGTTGGGCCTGTGCCCGAATTGGAAAAAGACGGGTGGGCAGGTGCAGTCGAGCCAGACCCGCAAGGGCAAGAACCGGGCTGCGTTGGCGCTACGATTAGCAGCGTGGAGTCTGGTGCGGAGTAAGAGTTATCTCGGCGCGTACCTGCGTCGCCAACGAAGCCGGCTGGGCGCTCCGAAGGCGATCACCGCGACCGCCCACAAGCTCGCCCGAATTATCTACCATCTGATGCGACATGGCTTCGCTTACATGAAGAAGGAGGAAACGGCGTATGCGGAGCAAGTGCGTCATCGGCTAGAGAAACAGTTGCATCGGCGGGCACGCGAGCTAGGGTATGAGCTAAAAAAGGTGGAGCCGTTGGGGGAAGTCGTGACCAGCGAGGGAGAAATCATCACGGTGTGAACGTTCTCTAAACTAGAACGGAGGTGCCGAGGCGTGATCCTATAACGCAAAAGTTCAACAGCTCATCTCGAGTAGCCGTGGAATGACTGCGCTTAACCTTCCTCACACAAGCGTTACTTGAATCAGTAGTAGATGAAGTTCCTGGGGCGCCATGTCTCTGTCTCCTGGTGCGTGCCGACATCACCATGATGCTGGCTACGCAGGATGACAGTTAGAGCATGACGGGGGAAAGGGAGGTGGTGGGAGGATGGAATGTGGGAGAATACTGCTGCTTTGAATTCATTGATTCGAGTAGAAGCCGACACGCCGAAAAGGATTCGACTATCTCGCGTAATCTGGGCCAATATGACTTTAAGCTTTTACAAATAGAGAGAAATTTACTTCATTGCTCATGCATGCATGCAATGAGGACATTCGCGCTGTTTCCATTGTTGATTGGAGAGAGGATTGTGGCAATTGGGGCACAGGAATCGCACAAATGCCAACGCAATCATTGTTGGAATAAACAAGAGACCGCCAAATAGGCCCCACAGTATTCCGTTTCGATTTTTTCTAGAAGTAAGAACACCAACGATGGTCGCGAAAAACAAGAACACTGTTAGCATCACCAGATAAGGCATGAACTGTTCCATGGGTTTCGATCCTTTTCGTGCCGATGAGATAAGCTGTAAAGTGGCACTAGAGCATTTTCAGTTCCATTCTTGCGGCGCATATCCTGCATGTCGGAGGTAGTTGGCGCATTCATTAGGCGAGAACCAGTCGAGGCACTGGCCGCAGAGTTGATCACATGCTTCCTTGGTGCGTGGCTTGCGTTTGC